>NZ_SHMN01000150.1:0-246 GCF_029478525.1 Vibrio sp. 1151_11
TCAGGAAGCCCTAAAACCTGAGTCATAGATGCTTGAATTACATCAGATAATTGAGCTTTGATCGGATTTAAAAGCTCTTTAATTCCATATATTACTACCACCGTTCCTCCTTTGAACGTATAACGCCGCGTTAAGGTGTGACAAACGTTTGCCATACTTGAGCGAAGCGAAACCGGCAAGCGTTTGGAATCACTCTTAAACGCTTTGTTAGCTGAATTTTTCCATAACAAAGTTCTGCAGTTTTTG
>NZ_SHMN01000151.1:0-245 GCF_029478525.1 Vibrio sp. 1151_11
CGTATAACAAACAATTTAAGAGGGATTCCCAACGCTTGGCATTTTTGCTTCTACTTCAAGTTAAGTGTTTATGGCACAATGCCTTAGGTTGGGTGGTAGCGTTGCTCACCCCTTAATTGGGCGTTAGGCAAAGTGAGTTTTTATCAACTAAATCGGGTTTGAATTGAACTGTGAATTCTATGTTCTCATGGCTGGACTTAAGCAATAAATCGTCATCACATATTTGTTGTTTCTTGATCGCGTTG
>NZ_SHMN01000152.1:0-245 GCF_029478525.1 Vibrio sp. 1151_11
GACAAACCACTTAAAACGCAAAAACTGAATTTACACTAAAACCGCCAAGCGTTGCGAATCCGTCTTAAATGCTTTGTTATGCAAATTCAATAAGATAAACCAGAAGTTACACTAAATCTGATTAAGAAAACAATCAAAATATTGGTTAAGTGAACCAAGAATCAGCCAAAGCCTGAACCGTGATAAATAAGCCACCAAAACAAAGTCCACCTTTCAGCGACAAACCAAGCTTTTGAATGAGAAAA
>NZ_SHMN01000153.1:0-241 GCF_029478525.1 Vibrio sp. 1151_11
CTTGGACGTGACCAATTGAAGTTCTTTCACGGATTCATTTTGACCAAGCTAACTTGCCGAAAATACGGAACGAATTCTCAATGAAATCGTAGCTTTGACCTTAAAAACCCATCAAACACATAACGCCGCATTAAGTGGTGAGCGACGCTAAACACCAATGCCTCGACAAACCACTTAAAACGCAAAAACTGAATTTACACTAAAACCGCCAAGCGTTGCGAATCCGTCTTAAATGCTTTGT
>NZ_SHMN01000154.1:0-237 GCF_029478525.1 Vibrio sp. 1151_11
TCTTCGTTCTCCCTATAATGCCGCCTCACTGACACGGCACAGCCAGTAAGGGTTCAAGCCCAACCAGCAGCCAATCAGTAGGTCAAATCAGTAAGACGAAATAATTTAATAAAGTGTTTGACACTTTTCATTATCTCGCTAGAATGGCCGCCTCTTCAAAGGAAGCCTCGGCAACCCAGCGAAGAACGCTCTTTAACAATATAAACCTATCAATCTGTGTGGGCACTCGTTGATGAT
>NZ_SHMN01000155.1:0-230 GCF_029478525.1 Vibrio sp. 1151_11
TGGTATCCCGTAGGGGAGTCGAACCCCTGTTACCGCCGTGAAAGGGCGGTGTCCTAGGCCTCTAGACGAACGGGACACTAAGTAAGAATGTTTGGGAACATCCTCGTCTCTTAAACTGTATAAACCATCAATCTGTGTGGACACTCATCAGTGTAATCTTCGTATAAGGAGGTGATCCAGCGCCAGGTTCCCCTAGCGCTACCTTGTTACGACTTCACCCCAGTCATGAA
>NZ_SHMN01000156.1:0-223 GCF_029478525.1 Vibrio sp. 1151_11
AGACAGGTGCTGCATGGCTGTCGTCAGCTCGTGTTGTGAAATGTTGGGTTAAGTCCCGCAACGAGCGCAACCCTTATCCTTGTTTGCCAGCGAGTAATGTCGGGAACTCCAGGGAGACTGCCGGTGATAAACCGGAGGAAGGTGGGGACGACGTCAAGTCATCATGGCCCTTACGAGTAGGGCTACACACGTGCTACAATGGCGCATACAGAGGGCAGCAAGC
>NZ_SHMN01000157.1:0-221 GCF_029478525.1 Vibrio sp. 1151_11
CACGCGTTGGCAATCCCTCTTGAGCCGTTTGTTAGGCCAACCAATTGACACCGACACTTTCACAACCAAAGAACAAGCTTTTGTTGTAAACTTGAAAAAAACAAACCGATTCATTGATAAACCAAAATGCTAAATCAGCAAAGAAACAAAAAACTCAAATTGAGCGATTTGGAAGAAAAGTGACGAGCGTAGCATGCTCGGCGGACGTTTGGATGCTGAAG
>NZ_SHMN01000158.1:0-214 GCF_029478525.1 Vibrio sp. 1151_11
TCCGTTGTGAAGTAAAGGGGTCGTTAGCTCAGTTGGTAGAGCAGTTGACTTTTAATCAATTGGTCGCAGGTTCGAATCCTGCACGACCCACCATTTCTTCCACAAGAAATGTGAAAAAACATGTGGGCGATTAGCTCAGTTGGGAGAGCACCTGCCTTACAAGCAGGGGGTCACTGGTTCGAACCCGGTATCGCCCACCACTCTCTAAGGATTT
>NZ_SHMN01000159.1:0-213 GCF_029478525.1 Vibrio sp. 1151_11
CCAAGGTTGTCTCTCATTATTTGAATGAGCGAGAGACGTTTGATTTTGCCGGACTCAATTTTGAAAACTTACCGAAGTAAGCTTTCCCAAGAACACTTGAATGTGTTTGGTATCAATACGTTTAACGTATTGATGTTGAGAACTTTTATTTGATAACAACAAACACGTTCGTTGTTATCAGTCAGCTTTCCAAATTGTTAAAGAGCACGATTT
>NZ_SHMN01000015.1:0-101083 GCF_029478525.1 Vibrio sp. 1151_11
CTGTGAAGCGGTTGTCGGTGTTGTCCACATCTTCTGAGGTCAAGGTGCCGCTCAAGGTCAACGCCGCATCGGTTTCATCCGCCACGACCGCTGTGTCGCCTGCGATCGTCGCCGCATCGTTCGTGCCCGTCACAATTGACCCTAAAGCACTTTGAGAATAGCTTTCTAATAGCGTTAAACTTTGTGTTTCAGAGAGGCCTAGCGCGGTGAGTGCTGACGTGGAGAATTCTGTTGCGGCTATGGTTTCGGAAGCGTCGCGAGCGATGCTGACTGAACCCGTCGGGCTTGAACCGTTCGATTCACCTGCTGCAGTGGCAAGTTCATCACCTAACTGGGTTGGATCTTGGCCTTGCTCTAATGCGGCAAAAATTTCATTGATGTCATTGGTTATGTCTACGTTGCGACCATCGGCGTTAACTCTTGATATTTGTACATCATTATTATTGCCTACATCGTCTTGGGTAGCGTTACTGGCACTGATGATTATTTCACCAGGCAAGGTTTTTTCTCCTGGCTGAAGTACCCGTACATTGCCATTTGCATCCACAACGATCATCTGACCGAAAGTTAATGTTGTACCTAAAGAAAAAGAACCAAGTTCCATATAATGCCTCTAATAACTTCCGAATTCACAACGATGCGACTGTTTACATTCCTACATCTTTGCTACGTAATTTGTCATTTCTAATGGTGATAAATTAGCATTTAACACCTGTAATACAAAGGAAAAACCATTTTTACACCTTCTTATGTGACGTAGGTGGAGACTTAAGTCACACATTTATAGTTTGAATCAATATCACACTAAAGATGTACTTTATTATAAAAATAATCAACAATGTTTAATAAATGTTAATTAATGGTTTGGTCTATGATTCTTTGCTAAAATCACGAATGTAATGAATATGTTACTGTTTACTGATGAGAATTTAATGTTATTTTGTTGCGTTTTTCCATCAAGCGTCTCGATAATGCAACAGCTAATGCCGTACTATTGCGGCTTAAAAGAAGTAGAAGTCCCTAGAGGAGTGCCCAAGTGAATTGGATGAACATGAAAACGTTGAGCTACGCCATCGCACTCAGCTTCCCGATCTCTGTATATAGCCAGACTCTTGAGCAAGCGGTGTCAATAACGCTTGCAACCAATCCAAATATTAAAAGTGCATATAACGAATATGTGAGTAAGCGCTATAATAGCGAAGCCTCTTCTGGTGCTTACCTTCCAAGGATCGATCTCGATGCTGGTATTGGCTACGAAGCGGTTGATTTAGCCTCTGGTACTGAAAATGAACTTACTCGTAAAGAAGCCACCATTACCTTAACCCAACTGATTTGGGATGGATCTTCGACTTTAAACGATATTGATCGTACTTCGGCTGATGCCGAATCGGTTCGTTTCCAACTCTTAGCTGACGCTCAAGATATCGCATTAGAGGTCACTAAGGTGTATCTCGATGCAACGAAAGCGTTTGAAATACTGACACTTTCTGAAAGCAACCTCTCAGTACATAAGAAAATATATCGTGATATACAAAAGCGTGTGGAATCAGGCATTGGTTCAACCGCTGATCTTTCTCAGGTTGAAGCTCGTTTAGCTAAAGCCCATGGCAATCTTTTAGCTGCACAGAATAATCTATTTGATATACATACCCAATTTAAACGGTTGGTAGGTCAACCTCCTCAAGATTTAATTTTCCCTAGAGCAGACCATTCTGCTTTGCCTTTTACCGTTGATGACGCTTTAGAAAAGGCCTACCAAGATCACCCGGTCATCAAAGTAGCGCAAGCCGATGTTGATTCCGCAAAGTTTCAATATAAACAAACTCAGGGAACAAATTACCCAACGTTATCTTTCGAAGCTGCACAAACATGGCGTGATGATGCCGGTGGGATAGAAGGTAGCAGCGATGAATTCTCGGCCATGATTAGGATGCGTTACAACCTATATAATGGTGGTTCAGATTCTGCGCGCACCGACAGTGCAGCCTACCAAATGAACAAAGCGAAAGATTTAAGAGATCGGACTTATCGTAGTGTTGAAGAGGGGCTGCGTTTATCTTGGAGCGCTCTTGATTTGACATTACAACAAAAAGAATTTTTAGCCGATCATGTTGATTCTGCTTCAGATACGGTTATTGCTTATGAAAAACAATATAAGCTCGGCAAGCGAACACTATTGGATGTGTTGAATACTGAAAATGAGCTTTTCGAAGCAAGAAAAGGTTATCTCGATGCCAAATACGATGAACAGTATGCAAAATACCGTGTTATGAATGCAACTGGGTCATTGTTGAGTTCGTTGAGAGTGGATACACCCAAAGAGTGGCATGATGCGGTGGAGTACTAACATGTTGAAATACTTATGGCCAATGATAGCGAGCTTACTCTTTATCACCTCGACGGCTTCATCTGCTAGAGATGATTATCCATATATTGATATGCCACTCGCTGATCAAATAGACGATTTACGTGACGATGATTTTGACGGCGTGATTAATGCCAGAGATTTGTGCCCCGAAACACCATTGAAGTCAGAGATCGATAATGATGGTTGTGGCACTTTCATTAAAACCGAAGAGCAACTCCAGCTTAGAATTCTGTTTGCGAATGATTCAGCAATAGTCAACCCTGTGTTTCTAAGTCAAATACGGTCAATGGCCAATTTTCTCAAGCAATACCCTTCAGCTTCGATTGAATTACAAGGTTATGCCAGTAAGGTTGGGAATCCAGGTTATAACTTAGAGTTATCGAAAAACCGAGCTTATAATGTCGAGAAGGCGCTTGTGAGTTACGGCATTAGCCATACTCGTGTCCGTATTGTTGGTTTTGGTGATACTGAACTGACAGAAAATGGTGATGATGATATTAGCCATGCGATGAATAGAAAAGTTGTCGCTACTGTCGTCGGCCACAAAGGTTCGGTGAAAGAAGAGTGGACCATTTTCACCAAACGCGAGCGTTGAAATCGATATTTATCGAGGATTGGGGCGTTTTCGCCCCTTTTTTCTGTCTAAAATTGTAATGAGTTTACTAGCACAAAATGCTATCCTTGCGCGTCATCACCTTATGAGATAAAGATAATGAGCAAATTAACTGCTGACCTTCAAGCAAACTTAGAATTGTTTATTGAACAAACAAAAGAGACCCAACTAGTATGGGGCTTAAAAAATGAAGATGGTTGGCTGGCATGCGACTCGACAGAATTTGAAAGTAGTGAAGTTATGCCCTTTTGGTCAACCAAAGAAGATGCACAAACTCACAATGTTGAAGAGTGGTCTGACTTCGAAGTGTTAGAAATCCCTCTCGATATTTTCGTAGAAGATTGGTTGATTACCCTTGATGAAGATGGTGTATTAATTGGCACCAACTGGAATGCAAGCTTAGAAGGTAAAGAAGTAGAACCTGCAGATTTGGCCAAAATGTACCTTTAGTACCTTGAACTATTTAGTACCTTGAGCTAAATAATGGGTGTTCTATTTGCACGCTATTCCATTTGCAAACACTAGAACACCCGTTTAAATTTCACTTGATCTATACGTTGATTATTAGATACATCATAAAGTTACAGATTGCTTTTGGTGAAGCGCATTCATCACCAGCGCTTTGTTTACTAAATAATCGTTTAAACCCGCTTTACGTAGCTCACATGATGGGCAATCGCCACAACCATCACCAATAATACCGTTATAACAAGTCAGTGTTTCGTGTCTTATGAGTTCGAGAGCATCATGTTGATCCGCCAATGCCCAAGTTTCGGCTTTGTTTAGCCACATTAAAGGAGTACGAATGTTGAATGGGCGATCCATCCCTTGCACCAAAGCACTGTTCATCGCTTTAACAAAGTCATTTCGGCAATCCGGATAGCCAGAAAAGTCTGTTTCACAAACACCAGTAATCACCTCATCTGCACCTATTTGATACGCGTAAATACCCGCAAGGGTCAAAAACAGAATGTTACGCCCCGGCACAAACGAGTTCGGTAACCCATTCTCTTGTAACTCGTGTGATACTGGAATATCGTCACGAGTGAGTGAACTGATCGCCAACTCATTGAGTAAGCTGACATCCATGACTTTATGTGCAGCTACACCTAACTTTTTCGCTAAGGTGCTTGCAACCTCAATCTCGAGTTTATGGCGTTGGCCATAATCAAAGGTGATGGCGTGCACTTCATCAAACTCTTTTAATGCCTGAACCAAACAGGTTGTTGAATCTTGGCCACCACTAAATACCACAACGGCTTTTTTCATTTTCCTCTCCTCAGGCAATACTTAAATATTTATGCGTTTGAATCGATAAACGCCAGTTCCTCGCAATGCATGTTTCAATGCACAATTGGGTTGCCCGCTCTTTCTGACTAATAGGCTGTAAAGCAATCACTGTTGAATCAGGAACTTGCGCTCGCAGCAATAACGCATCTAGCTGTTCAATATCTTTAGCCGTTGCGACGGGGTGCTTGATCTCATTTGCTCTTAACAGAGCTGAATCGAGTACAGGCAGTTTGCCCTTCATTGCAATTTTTGGTGACACTGTCACCCATGTATTTGCCGAGGTTTGAACCGGGAATGTGCCGCTGGTTTCAATTTGAATGTGACATCCGATTGCCTCAAATGCTTGCGCAAGTGGACGTAGATCATAAATACACGGTTCACCGCCCGTAATTACAATATGTTTAGCATGATAACCCTGTGTTTTATAGAGCGACACCATCTCTTCTGCACTGACTGAGCACCAAGTTGGGCTATCTTGGGTTTTGGCTAGCACGTCATTGATTGGGCGTTCATCTTGCGGCGTTGCATCCCACGTCTGCTTTGTATCGCACCAAGCGCATCCCACTGGGCATTCTTGCAAACGAATAAAAACCGCAGGAACGCCGGTATGCACGCCTTCACCTTGAATGGTCTCAAACATTTCATTAATTTTGTACAACGTAAACTCAGCCTAACTCAATATCAAAAAATGCAGGTCGCTGACCTTAATAGATGCCTTGCCTTAGGTCAAACTAAACCCATCACGTGCGTAAAAATTTGACTAAATCAGTGGCGATCATATCTCAACTTGCATAAGCTGCTGGCTTTCTTCTTCACTTAATTTAGGTAAGTCATGTATAAACTCATCGCTTTAGATATGGACGGTACTCTTCTCAATAGCCAAAAACAGATCACAGCCAGAACAAAACAGGCTATAGCCAAAGCTCGTGAAAAAGGCGTAAAAGTGGTGCTGGCGTCTGGACGTCCCATTGATGGCATGCGCGATAAGTTGCAAGAACTGCATTTAAACTCAAATGAGGATTTTGTCCTTTACTACAACGGCTCAATGGTTCAAAACATTGGCAGTGGTGAAATTATTCATCACAAAATTATCGATGGCCGCTCTGCAAAATTAGTCGCTAACCTTGCTAACCAACTTAACGTGAATACACACGCCTTTAGCCAAGTTCATGGTCTGATCACGCCTAAAATCAGTGAATATACCGAGCTTGAAGCAAGAATCAACGGACTGCCGATCACGGAAATGGATTTTGAACAGCTTGAAGATGATCATCCCATCATCAAAGCAATGATTGTGGCAGAGCCGAGCTTGCTACAGAAAGCCATTGAACAACTTCCTTCGGAACTCTATCAGCAGTTTACCATTGTACAAAGTGCACCATTCTTTCTTGAATTCTTAAACACACAGAGTAATAAAGGCGTCGGTGTCAAAGCGATTGCCGAGCACTTGGGGATCGAGGCTAAACACATTATTTGTATGGGAGATGCTGAAAATGATCATCACATGCTGCAATACGCCGGACTTGGAATTGCAATGGCAAATGCGATGGAACAAACTAAGCAGCTAGCCGACTATATTACACTCAGTAATGACAACGATGGTGTAGCAGTTGCTATAGAAAAATTTGTACTCGGTGAGTCTCACGAATAGGCATTAAAGACGCCTCAGTCGAGGCGTCTTTAATCGGGATGTTGACTAAACAACCAAGTTAAGCACGGCATTTTCGCATGAACCATGCAAAGATGAGCATGAGTATTGGCAAGCGGAGCGTCTCAACCATTAAAGAGAAAATACTGCTGTATGAAACGAGCGTGGCACCAAATAACACCACTTGATTGAGTGCTAATAACAAAATGATCAGCAGCCACATTCGTTGAAGAGTGATGTGTAGTGGTTCAGTGCTCTTTGTCATAACTAAAGCCGATGCCGTCAGCAAAATGGCTAACCAAGCGGTGAAACTAGGCAAGGGCCAGATCATAGCCAGCAGTGCAACCGTGATCGTTAAACCCCACCATACCCCACGCGAACCCAGCAGTGTTCTGACGTCGGTATAAGATTGTTCATCTAAACGAACAATGTGCCACGCAACCAGAGCGCCCAACAATCCACCTATCACCATATCGCTGATGAAGGCTTCCCCAATATAGAATTTGGCCAACATTAATAGCCCCATCAACACGATAAAACCCACAAACATTCGGTTGAAATCGAGATGATCAAAAGCTCGCAATAGTGATATCCCTACACCAAACCAAACTGCAATCGGTAAACTTGGAAAACCGTACCCGTAACTTTGGCAAAGTTCCAACAGTGGTATATAGGCATGAGGTCTTGGTAATGCAAATCCTTGCTGAGCCACCAATGACAATAATGAACTCACGGTAACCACAAAAAATATCTTATAAACAGACTCTTTACCCAGATAACAGGCAATCACTGGAAATAAAACTATCAGCAATAAAGTATCCGTCAATTTGGTGATCCATACTGCGATTTGATAAATCGACGAACTCAGCGTATACGGCCATTCCGCGACCGTATTCTGCAATTTCATCATCCAGCCTAATTCGATTTGGTGAAACCGAGGCGCAGCAGAAACCAGATTCTCTACATAAATCACGGGTTGGCTATCCGCTTCTTGATACATGGTTTTGATCCGATCCCATTGCTCAGGGTAACGATACTGACTTGCATCAATACGATACGGATCGATCAGCATTGCGCTAGCAACCTCGACACCATAATGAGGAGCAAACCAAATAGGCAACTCATGTCCATTACGGCTATTTTTTGACTCAAAAGCAATCACATCGGAATCACTGCGACAGCTGTAAACGACAGCCGTATCCGTATACCCCAACATGCGCCCTACCGTTACAACAAGGCCCGTTTCTTCCCATGTTTCTCTTTGCGCGGCCAATTCTGGAGATTCACCGGGAGATATCGTCCCTCCTGGCAATGAAATCTGCTTGGTGATCACCTCGTTAACGAGCACGATCTTATGATCGGCTTTAACTAGGCATAGGGCACCACGAATATTATCTGGTAGCGTTACCGGTTGTTGAGCAACACCAACACTTGACCAGAACAACGACAGCAAACAGACACTCAACAATGAAAACTGTTTTAACACATTAAAAATCCATGATTATTATTATCGAATTACTTGCTATCGATTGACTTTCTTAACCAATGTATATGCGATGAGAAACCAGAACGTTGATAAAAAGATTGCGCTCCTTGGTTAAAATCCCACACTTCGACAAATACTTGGGTAATACCGTACTCTTTTAATGTCTGTTCCATTTTTTGAAACAGCTGCTGTGCGATATGCTGCTGGCGATATTGTGGCTCAACGTAAAGCTCATCAATACTGCCCATTGGTACCGCTTTGCTCACGCTTGAAATTAACTCGCAAAAGTGACCCGATATAAATCCCACAATTTGACTGTCTATTTTGGCAACGTAAACCAAACATTCCGGATCATCTAAATAACGAGCAATACTTTTTTCTTGTTCAATCTCTTCTGCTGTTTTGAAATGCTCAGGGCAAGCAAGGTGATGCTCATGATGAAGGTCATACATCAACTGATTCAGTTGCGGTAAATCACGATCACAAGCAGGAGTTATGATAACTAACGACATATTTCGCGCTCTGAATGAATAAAGCTTTGGCCGTGATTCTATAAGATAGTGATTAAAAAATATATCTTCATGCGTAGTGTTTTTGGTCGATTGAGCGCTAATCTCGTCTTAGAACTAAGACAGATGAACTAAGAGAAACAAATAAAATGCGGATTGCAAATTGGCAGTAAAAACGCCTCATTCATCTGAGGCGCCTCGATTAATCGTCAACTATAGGGTAGCCGCTAGTGATGGAGCGCTTTTTCTAACTCACTCAAGCTCATTGGGTCATCAATTGTTGAAGGGACAGCATACTCTTCGCCATCGGCAATTTGTCGAATGACGCGACGCAGAATTTTACCAGAGCGCGTTTTGGGTAAACGATCAACAATTAACGCATGCTTAAAGCACGCTACCGCACCAATTTCACTGCGCACTTTGTTAACAAGTTCTTGTTCCAACTCGCGCTCATCCACCTTAACGCCATCTTTAAGCACCACCAACCCTAGCGGCAACTGCCCTTTCAGCTCGTCATACACTCCGACTACAGCACATTCGGCAACCGCAGGATGAGCACCGACGATTTCTTCCATCTCCCCCGTAGATAAACGATGGCCTGCAACGTTTATCACATCATCAATTCGCCCCATGATGAAGAGATAACCTTCTTCATCCAAATAGCCACCATCACCAGAAACATAGTAACCGTCAAATTGAGCAAGGTAACCGGACTCAAATCGTTCGTGATCACGCCATACCGTCGCTAAACAACTTGGTGGTAAGGGGCGTTTCAACGCCACAAACCCTTGTTGATTGGCGGGCATCACTTCACCTAGCTCATTGAGAATCTCGACCTGATAACCGGGAATCGGTTTCGTTGCTGACCCCGCTTTAATTGGCATTGACTCAAGCCCTATCGGATTTCCAGCAATCGCCCAACCGGTTTCGGTTTGCCACCAATGGTCAACTACCGGCTTTTGAGTGTGCTGCTCTACCCATTCAAGTGTCGGCGGGTCAAGACGTTCTCCGGCCATAAAAATAGTGGTTAAAGTGGATAAAT
Source organism: Vibrio sp. 1151_11 (assembly GCF_029478525.1). Taxonomy (NCBI): domain Bacteria; kingdom Pseudomonadati; phylum Pseudomonadota; class Gammaproteobacteria; order Vibrionales; family Vibrionaceae; genus Vibrio; species Vibrio sp. 1151_11. The sequence continues at coordinate 8,957 of NZ_SHMN01000015.1, forward strand.
CATAATGTTTGAGTAGATCGCCATTGGGATCTTCTTTTTTGATGGCGCGAAAGGCGGTAGGCGCAGAAAAAAGTACGTCCACCTTATACTCTTGGCACACTCGCCAAAATGCAGCCGGATCGGGTGTGCGCACCGGTTTACCTTCATACAAAATAGTGGTGCAACCGTGAATCAAGGGCGCATAAACGATGTAAGAGTGACCGACTACCCACCCCACGTCCGACGCAGCCCAAAAAACACCTTGTTGAGGCATATTGTAGATGGTTGACATGGAGTACTTCATCGCGACTGCATGACCACCGTTGTCGCGCACCACCCCTTTGGGTTTGCCTGTTGTACCTGATGTGTAAAGAATATAAAGCGGATCGGTCGCCAAAACCGGCACACAATCATGCGGCGGCGCTTCTTTAACGGCTCGATTCCACTCTAGATCTCGCTCATTATTTAAGTCAGCCACATACTCCGAGCGTTGTAACACCACCACTGTTTCCGGCTTCCATTTGCTGTCTAAAATGGCACGGTCAACTAAGGGTTTGTAGGGTAAAATCTTATTGATTTCGATACCGCAAGATGCCGTCATAATCACTTTCGGTTCAGCATCTTCAATACGTACCGCTAATTCATTGGGTGCAAAACCGCCAAAAACGACAGAGTGAATCGCGCCAAGCCGTGCACAAGCGAGCATCGCCATCACTGCTTCCGGAATCATTGGCATATAAATGATCACCCGATCGCCTTTAGCAACACCTTGCATTGCCAGCATTCCCGCCACTTTCGCTACCTGATCTCGTAATTGTGTATAGCTGTATTGACGCTTTCTTCCGGTTACTGGGGAATCATAAATCAGCGCGGTTTGCTCACCTCGCCCCTGCTCACAATGAAAATCTAGCGCCAACCAACAGGTATTGAGTACACCATCGGTAAACCAGCGTTCAATGCCATGCTCATCTTTTTGTAAGATAGTTTGGGGAAACTCAAACCACTCAATCTGCCGAGCTTGAGCCTGCCAAAATGATTCAGGTTCAGATTGAGCCCATTGATATTCCTTTAAATATGCCGACATAACATTTCCCTTAACATGATTTGAGGCTTAACGATGGACTCGCACCCAACCTTCCATTAACACCCGCGCGCTGCGGCTCATACTGGCTTTCTCTATTCCCCAATGACCCTCTCGTAAAACGGCTTTAGCGCCCACTTTCAGCGTACCGGATGGATGACCAAAAGTGACCGCTTCTTTTGCTCCACCGCCCGCCAACATATTCACTAACGTTCCAGGGACACTGGCCGCTGAAGCGATGGCCACGGCGGCCGTTCCCATCATCGCATGATGCAGTTTTCCCATAGACAGCGCGCGCACCACAATATCGACATCGTTCGCCGATACCGCTTTACCACTGGATGACAAATAGGATTGCGCTTTTGCTACAAACGCTACTTTAGGCGTATGTTGGCGCAGTTGGGCTTGTTCAATATGCTCAATCAAACCCATTTTCACAGCGCCATAAGCGCGAATTGCTTCAAACATCGCCAAGGCATGATCATCATTGTTGATCGCCTCTTGCAGTTCAGTACCTTGATAACCGATGTCGTGAGCATCGATAAAAATCGTCGGAATGCCCGCATTAATGAGCGTTGCATTCAAGGTTCCCATGCCGGGGATTTGCAGTTGGTCGAGCACATTTCCGGTTGGGAACATCACACCGCTATCATCGGCAGGATCGAGAAAATCAACCGCAATTTCAGCGGCGGGAAAGGTCACCCCATCGAGTTCGAAATCACCACACTCTTGCACTTCACCCTGCTCAATTGGCACATGAATAAGAATGGTTTTGCCAATGTTGGCTTGCCAAACGCGAACCGTCACTACACCGTTATTAGGGATCTGTTCTGGGTCGAGAAAACCGCTGTGAATCGCAAATGGCCCTACTGCCGCAGAAAGGTTACCGCAGTTGCCGCTCCAGTCTACAAACGCTTTGTCTATCGAAACTTGGCCGAATAGATAATCGACATCGTGATCGGCTTGCTCACTTTTGGAGAGAATCACGGCTTTGCTGGTGCTAGAACTTGCGCCGCCCATGCCATCAATTTGTTTGCCATAAGGATCGGGGCTACCAATGACACGCAACAGCAGTTGATCTCGTGCCTCTCCCGCTTGCTGAGCCTCTTTGGGTAAATCTTCAAGCCGAAAAAATACGCCCTTACTGGTGCCGCCTCGCATATACATCGCCGGAATTTTTAATGAGTTACTCACGTGATACTCCTTTATCCTTAGCGTCATTGAGCCAGAAAATCTTGCGCAAAACGCTGCAATACGCCACCAGCCTGATACACACTGACTTCATCAGCCGTGTCTAAACGACAAGTCACCGTAACCTTCTGCTGTTCGCCCTTATTTGCGCCTTGCGTACGAGTGATCACCAAGCTTAAGTCGACGCTCGGCTTAATATCTCCCACCACATCATAAAGCTCAGTACCATCGAGTTGCAGTGTGTGGCGGTCTGTTCCCGTTTTAAATTGCAGTGGCAGAACACCCATCCCGACTAAATTCGTGCGATGGATCCGTTCAAACCCCTCGGCAACAATGGCTTCAACTCCCGCCAAACGTACACCTTTCGCCGCCCAATCACGTGACGAACCTTGCCCATAATCGGCTCCAGCAATAATGATCAATGGCTGCTTACGATCCATATAAGTCTCTATCACTTCCCACATGCGGGTAACCAAGCCTTCAGGTTCAATACGCGCTAACGAACCTTGCTTTACTTTACCCTCCTCTTGCACCATCTCATTAAACAGTTTGGGGTTAGCAAAAGTGGCACGTTGCGCGGTCAGATGGTCACCACGATGCGTGGCATAGGAGTTAAAATCTTGCTCCGGAACGCCCATTTTGAGCAAATATTCCCCAGCGGCACTGGTCGCTAAAATTGCGTTCGATGGCGATAAATGATCCGTAGTGATGTTGTCACCTAAAATAGCCAAAGGTCGCATGGCTGACAACCGACGTTCACCCGCTAACGCACCTTCCCAATAAGGCGGACGACGGATATAAGTGCTCATGGGGCGCCAAGCATAAAGTGGCTTTTGTTTGGCCATGTGCTCATCTAATTTAAACATCTGAATGTAAATTTGTTTGAACTGTTCGGGCTTAACATGGCGCACCACCACATCATCGATTTCTTCATCGGTTGGCCATAAGTCATTGAGGTAAATAGGCTTGCCTTGCGCATCTATTCCCAACGCGTCTTTTTCAATATCAAAACGAATCGTACCCGCAAGTGCATACGCCACCACCAATGGCGGAGAGGCAAGAAAAGCCTGTTTCGCATAGGGATGAATGCGGCCATCAAAGTTTCGGTTACCTGATAGCACAGCCGTCGTATAGAGATCGCGTTCAATGATTTGCTGCTCAATCATAGGATCAAGCGCGCCACTCATACCATTACAGGTAGTGCATGCATAAGCGACAATGCCAAAACCGAGCTGTTCTAGTTCAGGCAGCAGGCCAGCTTCCTCTAAATAAAGTTTGGCTACTTTTGAGCCCGGTGCAAAGGAGGTTTTGACCCAAGGTTTGCGAACCAAACCCAATAGATTAGCCTTTTTCGCCAGCAACGCGGCGGCCACGACATTGCGCGGATTACTGGTATTGGTGCACGAAGTAATGGCGGCGATGATCACTGCGCCATCAGGTAATTCGCCTTCTTTGGTTTGCCACGCCCCCGCAATACCGCGCTCGGTCAGTTCGCTTGTCGGCAGACGGCGATGAGGATTCGAAGGCCCGGCTAAATTGCGCTGTACACTTGAGAGATCAAACTCCAGCACCCGTTCGTATTGCGCTTCAATCAAATCATCGGCCCATAAGCCGGTTTGCTTAGCGTATTGTTCAACCAAGGCTACTTGCTGTGCGTCTCGACCCGTGAGTTTGAGGTAGTTGATGGTTTGCTCATCAATATAGAACATACCTGCGGTTGCACCATATTCAGGTGTCATATTGGAAAGCGTTGCACGATCGCCAATCGTCAATGCGCGAGCGCCTTCTCCGAAAAACTCCAGATAACAAGACACCACGCGCTGATTTCGCAAGAACTCCGTAATGGCAAGCACAATGTCGGTCGCGGTGATCCCCGCTTGGCGTTGACCGGTTAGTTTAACGCCGACAATATCGGGCAGACGCATCATCGAAGGGCGACCTAACATCACCGTTTCGGCTTCTAACCCACCGACACCAATCGCCAGCACGCCTAATGAATCGACATGAGGAGTATGGCTGTCAGTACCGACACAAGTATCTGGAAATGCTAAACCGCTTTTCACTTGGATGACGGGCGACATTTTTTCTAAGTTAATCTGGTGCATGATGCCATTACCCGCCGGAATAACGCTGACATTTTCAAAGGCGGTTTTGCACCATTCGATGAAGTGAAAGCGATCTTCATTGCGGCGATCTTCAATCGCACGGTTTTTTTCAAACGCGTCCGCTTCAAAGCCGGCATGTTCAACCGCGAGTGAGTGATCGACAATCAGTTGCGTTTCCACCACAGGGTTTACTTTGGATGGATCACCGCCTTGCTGGGCGATCGCGTCTCTTAACCCCGCCAAGTCCACTAAAGCGGTTTGCCCTAAAATGTCGTGGCACACCACACGCGCCGGATACCACGGGAAGTCGAGATCGCGCTTACGCTCAATCAGCTGTTTCAGCGAATCAACCAATGTGTGCGGCTCACAGCGGCGGACTAAGTTTTCCGCCAGTATTCGTGAGGTATAAGGCAGCCGATCATACGCTCCGGCTTGGATATCATTGACCGCTTCTCGTGCATCAAAATACTCCAGCGCGGTCACTGGTAATACTTTTTTGTATTGGCTGTTGATCGTTTGATGACTCATCAATTCCACCCATAAAACTGTCTATTCGAAACATTGCCTGTTCAAAATATTGTCTACTCAAAACATCGTCTAGCGAGCTAGGTTTTACCTACCATCAAACCATACACCAAAGGAGCATGGCTTGATTTCATCCCATTAACGCTGCTCTATTGGTATCCACTCTTGATGTTCAGGGCCGTCATAATCGGCACTTGGGCGAATAATTCGGTTATTAGCGCGCTGCTCAAACACATGAGCGGCCCAGCCGGTTAATCGACTCATCACAAAAATAGGGGTAAATAATGGCGTAGGAATACCCATAAAATGGTAGGCCGAAGCGTGGAAGAAATCCGCATTACAAAATAGGCCTTTCTCACGTTTCATCACCGCTTCAACACGTTCTGATACCGCGTACAAATGCGTATCACCCACCGCTTCAGATAACGCTTTTGACCAACGTTTGATCAATGCGTTACGCGGGTCACTTTCACGATAAATAGCATGACCAAAGCCCATAATTTTGTCTTTATTAGCCAACATTTGCAGAATATTGGCCTCAGCTTCGTCCGGTGTTTGCCAGCGTTCGATCATCGCCATCGCCGCTTCATTGGCTCCACCATGCAACGGGCCACGCAGTGTGCCAATCGCCCCGGTTACGCAAGAGTGAATATCTGACAGCGTAGAAGCACAAACGCGCGCGGAAAACGTTGATGCATTAAACTCATGCTCTGCGTACAGAATCAATGAGCAATGCATCACCTGCTTATGCAGCTCGCTCGGTGCTTTTCCTGTCAGCATTTTTAAGAAGTAGCCACCAATGCATGCTTCGCTTTGATCTTCAGTCTCAATCCGGATGCCTTGGTGGCTGAAACGATACCAATAACAGATAATAGCGGGGAAAAGTGCCAACATCCGTTCGGTCGCACTCAACTGCTCAGCAAAACTGTGCTCAGTTTCAAGGTTGCCTAAAACTGAACAGCCAGTGCGCATTACGTCCATTGGATGTGTACTGGCTGGCAGCAGCTCTAGCGCGGCTTTTAACGGCTGCGGTAAACCTCGTAATCCCATTAAGCGGGTTTTGTACTGGTCAAGTTCACTTTGATTAGGTAAATGGCCAATCAATAACAGATGAGCGACCTCTTCAAACTGTGCATGGTTGGCAAGATCGGTGATGTCATAACCTCGATAAGTTAGACCCGTCCCAGTTTTTCCGACAGTACATAAAGCGGTGACTCCCGCGCTTTGACCGCGCAGACCTGCGCCGCCCAGTGGTGCGTTTGACATGTTGAACTCCTTTTCCTTTGTTTTTATTATTCCTTTGATGAAAAAAGCTCGTCGAGCTTATCTTCGTAATCGTGGTAATTGAGATAGTCATACAGCTCGCTACGGGTTTGCATGCTATCGAGCAAAGCTTGTTGGTTGCCCTGCTCTAATAAATGGCGATAGACATTCTCAGCCGCTTTATTCATCGCACGAAACGCACTCAATGGGTAAAGCACCATATCCACTTTCACTTGAGCAAGTTCTGCACATGGGTAGAGCGGCGTCTGACCAAACTCAGTAATGTTGGCTAAAATCGGCACTGACTTACCACAAGCTGCGCTTAACGCGCTGGAGAAACGATCGTACTGCTCAAGAGTGGTCATCGCTTCGGGGAAAATCATATCGGCTCCGGCCTGCACGCAAGCAATGGCACGTTCAATGGCGCTATCAATTCCTTCCACCGCTAACGCATCGGTACGCGCCATGATCACAAACTCTGGGTTCACTCGTGCATCTACCGCGGCTTTTACGCGGTCAACCATCTCTTGCTGGCTGACGATCGCTTTATTAGGGCGATGCCCGCAGCGTTTCTGCGCAACTTGATCTTCCATATGCACGGCAGCAGCGCCCGCTTTCTCCATCGCTTTGATAGTGCGAGCAATGCTAAATGCGCCGCCAAAACCGGTATCAATATCCACCAACAAAGGCAAATCACACGCATTGGTGATGCGCTCAACATCCACCAGCACATCATTTAATGTGGTGATACCTAAATCGGGCAAACCATACGAAGCGTTAGCGATGCCACCACCCGACAGATAAATGGCTTGGTGGCCTAAACGTTTGGCCATCATTGCGCAATAGGGATTGATCGTGCCGACAATCTGCAGTGGATCATTTTGTTGAACAGCGAGTCTAAATTTCGCCCCCTGACTTAAGCTCATGAGATTCTCCTAATCAGTCGCTTGGTTATCGCCCTTATTCAAGGCCGCTCTATGCGTGGTTCTTGGTTTGCTTCATTGCAGGCATGATTATTTTCTGCCCACCGCCCTGTGGCTTACTCTTTTACTATCTGCTGTTCAATCAAGATTCGACTGCCCGAAATATGGCGTCGCATCAACATCTCAGCCAGTTCTTCATCGCCGTTTTTGATCGCTTGTAGAATGTATTTGTGCTCATCCAACGCCTCCTTCGGGCGTGAATGTGAGCGTGGCGATTGATAACGATACATGCGCAGTAAGTGATAGAGCTCATCACACAATAAAGTCACTAATTTATGATTACGGCTGGCTTTGATGATGCGGTAATGAAAGTCAAAATCACCGTGTTGATGAAAATAGGAAGCCCCTTCGACTTGCTCAATATGATTCGAATGTGTCGACAATAATGCCTCTAGCCCTTGTAATTCAGAGGGCGAAATGTTGCGCGCCGCTAACCTTGCCGCCATACCCTCTAACGCTTCGCGTACTGCATAAAGCTCCACCAACTTACCGGGTGACAACTCAATAACTCGCGCGCCCACATGTGAAACACGTTCGATCAACCCCAAGCCTTCCACACGCATTATCGCTTCACGCAGTGGCCCACGGCTGACTTGAAAACGTTTGGCGAGTTCGGGTTCTGAAATCTTGCTGCCCGGTGCTATACGCCCCTCAACAATCGCCTCAATCAGATACTCCGTAAGGTTTTCCGATTTGGTGTTCTCTTTTTCTCGTTCAACAGCGTGTGATTTTGTATCAGTACTGTTTAGTGTTAGTGCACTATTCATCTTGTTATCGCTCACAGGTTGGATTCATGCTGAGACGCAAAGCACTCACACACTCATATGTGTTAACAATCATTAAAACTTATTGTTAAAATAGACCATAAAACCATCAATAATCAATAAAATTGTCGACACATTAGACTAATGTATAAGAAACTTAATGATTAAATTTGAACCAGAAGAAGATAAAACTCTGTGAGCTTGAAAAGAGAAAAGTGTCGATTTCGCAGATAGAATAAGCAGTGCAACCCATTACCGATGACCGGCCGTCACTTATGAATCTTTACAAGAGAATCACGCACTCTCCTTTTGGTTACGCTCTCGCCTGCTCGTTGCTCTTATCTGGATGCATTGCCTACAACAGTAAACCGAAAAATCCGCGCAGCTACCCACTACTGAGTGAGGCGATCTATTCTGAAGATGATCTTTCATTGGCAGACAGCCCAAATATTATTCGCACGGCAATAGAGCAGAATCAATCGGTTACGATCAATGACCTCAACGCGCTAACAAGCCAGTTACCTATTGTTTTTCCTGAATTAAATTTACACCTTGAGCAAGAACACTCATTTGATGCTCGCTTATTTCAAAGCGCAGCACAGCAACTTATTGCTCAATTTGCTTGTGAATTGTACAGCAGCCAGCAAATGTCCGATTCGGTTCAAATGTGTGCAAACGATGGCCGTGTAACACCGAACAACTTAGGTTATTTGCCTTTCCAGCAAGGCAAGTATTCGGGTGAGCGCTTAACGGTTCATCGACATTCTCAACCGCAAGGTTCTCAATCGCAAAGTGTAGCCGTTGATCTCTATCTTAAAAGCACATCGGAGCGACCATTGAGCTCAATATGGGGCTCGACGCATACTTTAGGGCGGTTCCATGGTTCGCACTTTTCATCGGACAGTGTGGTACTCACCGTCTACTTCGAAGGGCATGTGTTAGATGAGCGCCATCAATGGCAAGCCCAATATCCCGAACCTTTGATCTTTTTCTTACTGCTGCCCAGTATCACGACCTTACTTCAACAAGGTAATGACGCCTCAGCTGCGCAATTTGCAATGAATAACACCCGTTTACTGCTCGTAGATAGTGAGACAAGACGCTAGCGAAGACTCGTCACACAACGCAGCAAAATAACGCCGTGAACTTTATGAACAAAAACGTTTTTATGCCCTATATTGTTTTTATCTACGCATTAGAGACAAACCTGTAACAGGTTATTAACTTAACGTATCTGCATTAGATCATTGATGCAGTCATGATAACAACGATAAGCACCCTATCTCCGCCTGTAGCATTCAGTCACAAACGCTCCAAGGTAAAGATGAAGATGCGCCCTACATAAGGAACGTGAATATGTTTAAGCAGTTCAAACCAACCCTCACTGCATCCATTCTGGCTGCAACCTTTTCTATTAGCAGCTTCGCCGCTGATATTGAGAAACTTCACATTTTAGTACCCGGTGGCGCGGGTGGTGGTTGGGACATGACGGCTCGTGGTACAGGTGATGTACTGATGAAAACCGACATTGTCGGCAATGTGTCTTACCAAAACTTATCCGGTGGTGGTGGTGGTAAAGCGATTGCACACCTAATTGAAACCGCAGACCGCCAAGAAGATACCTTGATGGTCAACTCTACACCGATTGTTGTTCGTTCTTTATCCGGTGTTTTTCCACAATCCTTCCGCGATTTAACACCGATTGCCGCCACCGTTTCTGATTATGGCGCTATCGTTGCTGCGGGCGATTCAAAATACAAAACGTGGGAAGATGTGGTTGCCGATTTCAAAGACAACCCGCGTAAAGTGAAAGTCGCTGGCGGTTCTGCTCGTGGCAGTATGGATCACTTAGTCGCCGCAGCCGCTTTCAAAGGGCAAGGGTTGGATCCAAAAGAAGTTCGCTACATCGCCTATGACGCGGGTGGCAAAGCCATGGCGGCACTACTTTCTGGTGAAACACAACTGCTTTCAACAGGCTTAGGTGAAGTGCTTGAAATGTCCAAGTCTGGCCAAGTGAAAATTTTGGCGATCACCGCCCCTAAACGTTTGGAATCTGCCCCGAATATTCCAACATTAACTGACTATGGCAACCCAACCGTCTTTGCTAACTGGCGCGGCTTCTTCGCAGCCCCAGGGATCAGCCAAGAGAAGATTGATCAGTGGAACGCAGCATTAGCGAAAATGTACACCACCGATGAATGGAAAATCGTCCGCGACCGTAATGGTTGGATCGATAACTATCAAGCGGATAAAGAGTTTTACGCCTTCTTAGAAGCCCAAGAGAAAGAGATGGGTGATCTGATGCGTGAGCTCGGTTTCCTGAAGTAAGGTCGCTAAGGGGACAGTTCCTTGCCTTGTCCCCGCTAGCAACACTTTTGCCGTGTGCAGTTATGCTCAATACTCCTTTGTTTATCAGGCAAATATGAATAGGAAAACCTCCATACACCTATCCCTTTGCCCTTAGTTAATCAATTCATTAACTCGCTGCTACACGGCTCTTTTCTCCCCTATTTTTACCATGGAGTTGGATATGTCGGATCTGCCAACCAAATTTTTCAGCAAAGAATATTTACTGTGCCGCGATCGCGTTGGCGCGTTGATCTTCCTTGTTCTTAGCCTTTGCTACGGCTATCAAACGACTCAAATACCGATGTTTCCCGGTGATGAATACGAACCGTTTAACGCCCAAACCTTGCCGACTCTGCTGACTTACGCTGGAATTGGCCTCTCTTTGTTGATGCTGGTTTTAGGGCAGCACGATAAACAAAGCGGCGCGGTATTGCACTTCAACTGGAAATTGTTGATTGGTTTTTTAGTGTTGATGGCGCTGTACGGACTTGGTCTAACCTATTTAGGCTTCGTACTGGCCACCAGTTTCTTTCTACTCGCTGGCTTTTATATTTTGGGTGAAAGACGCAAATCAGTGTTATTTGGTGCTTCTTTTCCCTTTGTCATCGCGTTTTATCTGCTGCTTACTCAAGGTTTGGACATTTACCTTGAGCCCGGCGTTATTTTCACACTCTGGTAGGAACTGATTATGTTAGATGGAATTTTACAAGGGCTTTCTACCGCCATGATGCCAATGAACATCTTCATGGTGATTGTGGGCTGTTTCGTCGGTACTTTTATCGGCATGTTACCCGGGCTTGGCCCGATTTCGGCCATCGCGTTGATGATCCCGATCACCTATGGCCTTGAGCCATCTTCAGGTTTGATTTTAATGGCCGGCGTTTATTACGGCGCTATTTTTGGCGGCTCCACTTCCTCCATTTTGATTAATGCTCCCGGATGCTCGGCAACCGTGGTCACCGCGTTTGATGGCTACCCCATGGCGCAAAAAGGCCAAGCTGGTAAAGCGTTAGCCATCGCCGCTTACGCCTCTTTTACAGGCGGAACCTTGTCAGCGATTATGCTCTTGGTCGCAGCGCCTGCACTGGCCAGCGTGTCACTGAGTTTTCAATCCTCTGACTATTTTGCGTTGATGCTACTCGGTCTATCGGCGGTCGCCGCCTTTGCTGGAAAAGGACAAGTCCTTAAAGCATGGATGATGGTTGTTCTTGGCTTGATGCTCTCTACCGTTGGTATTGATAAAGGCGTAGGTGTGGAACGTTTTACCTTTGGCTTAACTGATTTAATGGACGGTTTTAGCTTCCTCTTGCTGGCGATGGCGACATTCGCTTTAGGCGAGACATTAATGGGTATTTTAAAACCGGAAAACGACACGCGTACAGATGAACAGAATAAAATCAGCAACTTGGGCAGTATGAAAATCACCAAGGCAGAATTTAAAGAAGCGGCTCCCGTTTCAATTCGTGCTTCCATTTTAGGTTTTTTCACTGGCGTGTTGCCCGGCGCTGGCGCAACCATCGCCGCATTTTTGAGTTATGGTATGGAGCGCAGCTTAGCGCCCAAAGATAAAAAAGAAGAGTTCGGTAAAGGGTCTTTGCGTGGGCTTGTTGCACCAGAGTCAGCCAATAACGCCGCCTCTAGCGGATCTTTTGTTCCGCTGTTGACACTCGGCATTCCCGGCTCTGGCACCACAGCGATCATGCTTGGAGCCCTGCTCTCTTACGGCATTCAACCTGGCCCTCGTTTATTTGTTGATCACCCTGATGTCTTTTGGTCTGTCATCATCTCAATGTATCTCGGTAATATTGTACTTATCATCCTTAACTTACCGCTTATTCCATATATTTCAAGGCTATTGGCGGTGCCAAGAACCGTATTGCTGCCGATGATTTTGTTCTTCTCAATTACCGGTGTTTATTTGGTTTCGTTTAACACTATGGATGTTTACGTAATGTTGATCGTCGCGATGGGGGCGATTGCTCTACGGTTAGCCAACTTCCCACTGGCACCACTGCTGCTTGGCTTTATTTTGGGTGGATTAATGGAAGAGAACCTTCGCCGCGCGTTGATGATCAGCGATGGGGAGTTAAGCTTCTTGTGGGAACGTCCGATCACTTTCGTGTTTACCGTGCTTGCAGTCGTGATGTTGACTAGCCCACTTGTGGTGATGCTGGCGAACAAACTTCGCTCTTCACCGACCAAAGCAGTTGAATAACAAGAGATTGTATCAATAGAAACTCATCCAACCATACAAAGACCTAGCGAAAATGCTGGGTCTTTGCTTTACTATGCACTTCAAATTTTTCCAATGTCAGCGATTGTCATGTCGTTCATCGTACCTAATCTAGGAGTCTCCATGACGGATAGACACTCTTTAATCATCGTTGAAGATGATCTAAAACTCAGAGAAATGTTAACAGAATACTTTGAAAGTCAAGATATTAGCGTCATTGCCCTTGCTGAAGGTGCCAAAGCGAGCGCGGTCATTTTAGAGCAACAACCAGATATCGTGTTACTGGATTTAATGCTACCCGGTGAAGATGGGCTGACAATTTGTAGACAGATCCGTCCTATGTACAACGGTAAGATATTGATGCTGACCGCCAGTGATGACGATTTTGATCACGTTGCAGCACTGGAAATTGGTGCCGATGATTTTGTGACAAAGCCGATTAAACCACGCGTCTTGCTTGCAAGAATGCGTATGCTATTGCGCAGAGTCGACAGCGAGCCAATTCAAACCGCGAAAACCGTGCTTGAATTTGGGGCCTTGTCTCTCAATCAATCTCGACATCTGTGTGAAATGAATGGTGAGGCCGTAGCGATGACCGACAGCGAATTCGACTTGCTGTGGCTACTGGCATCAACACCAGATCAAGTCCTATCACGGGATGTATTAACCAAAGCGTTACGCGGGATTGAATACGATGGGCTTGATAGAACCGTCGATAACAAGATTGTCATTTTGCGTAAAAAACTCGGTGATGATTCTTCCACACCGAAACGCATTATTACGGTCCGAGGGAAAGGATACCTTTTTGTACCAGACACGTGGTAATGACCACGTATTTTAGAAGAAACCTGTATGCATCGTATCTACGTTGAATCTTTTGTTGGTTTATTGCTCTTTTTTTTAGCGACACTCATTACCATTGAACTGGTCGTTTACCAGCTTGGTACTGACTACGATTACGTACTTGAAGATTATCAAGCTGAAGCATTTCATGACTTGGTCACTCGTATTTATCAGCATGAAGGTGAAGCTAACACCTTAAATGTACTAAAAGAATATGCCGATAAAACGCGACAACTGATAGAGACGCATACTGAAAAGACCTTACCTTCAGATGTGCGAGCGTTTTTCTTTACTACCGCCCCCAATGCCTACACTTACTACGATGATGACCGTTTTTTATGGTTGCGCCTTACATCCACCTCACCAATTTACAGCTTTAAACCCGATGAAGAATCACCACTGAGGCAAGCCATTTTCTTCGCAGATAATCTCTCACTTTTGCTGCTTGTCGTCGGCTTTGCACTGTACTGTGTGTTGCTGATCTGGTTCATCAGTCGGCGAGTGCGTGAATTGGAAAAAGTGACCTTAGCCTTTGCCGCTGGTGATCTGACCGCTCGCGCCTCCATCAAAAGCGGCGATAAAGTCGGCTCTTTAAACAAAAGCTTTAACTACATGGCGAGCAAAATTTCCGCTTTGGTGCTCAGCAATAAAGCGCTGAGTAATGCCGTAGCTCATGAGTTACGCACCCCTATCTTTCGGATCCAATGGCAAGCAGAAATGTTGGCCGATGAATCTCTGACACCAAAACAAGCGGCGAAAGTCGCCAGTATCATCGAAGATACCGAAGAGATGGAAACGATGGTCGATGAACTTCTTTACTACGCGAAAGTTGAAAGGCCAGAAAACGAACTCAATATGCAGACAATTCAGCTCAATTACTGGCTCGAACCAATACTAGATAAATGGCGCAGCAACAGCGTAGTCGAGATCCAGTTGCTGCCATTAGCACAAGTCGCCACTTTACAAGTCGATCCATACCTTCTCAAAAGAGCTCTGGATAATTTATTGGGTAATGCTCAGAAATACGCCAAAAGCAAAATAGCCGTTGAAACCTCCGTGATCAACGCAGGTCAAGCAGTGCAAATTGATATCCATGATGATGGAGAAGGGATTGACCCGCAGCACTGGCCATTCATTTTTGATGCTTTTTACAGCGCGGATCTCTCACGTGGAGAGCGACAATCAGGCTTCGGATTAGGTTTGGCCATCGTCAAACAGATCGTTTTACGCCACAACGGCCAAGTATCGGTGGCTAAAAGTGTGTTCGGAGGCGCTTGCTTTACTCTTGTACTACCCGTGGTGGGCGTTTAATATCGGGCCACTTAAGAGAATCCGTGAACTGACGTCATTGATTCTCTTTTTTAACATGAGGGTGCGGGGCGAAGGCTATTTTACGTCTACACGTAATTCACTCATGCTCATTGTCATTGTCATTGTCATTGTCATAATTATTCATTATTAGGTTGTTCATTTTATGAAACCAGGTCGTACGGGTATAAAGCGTCTGTTTTATGCCACAGGTTATTCAATACAAGGGCTGAAAGCCGCGTGGCTAAACGAAGCCGCTATTCGACAAGAAACTGTCACTTCAATTTTGTTGATTACCATTACTTTCGTTTTGCCTGTCACTAAAATTGAGCAAATCATAATGATTGGTTGCTTAGTCTTAGTTGTGATTGTGGAGTTGATGAATTCCGCCGTGGAAGCCGTGGTTGACCGCGTCGGTAGCGAATGGCACGAACTCAGTGGCCGCGCCAAAGACATAGGTTCGGCTGCCGTACTGATCGCATTGATATTTTCAGCATTTGTGTGGGCCTTTATACTATGGCCACACTACTTTTAGTTCATTTATCTAACCATCAGCATCACGTATCAATCATCAATGCTTTGATTATTGCCGAAAGGGCTATAACAAAGAGCGCCGATAAAAGCGCTCTTTGTTTATTTTATTTCGATAATTTTCGGCGATTAAATGTCGAAAATTGTATTTCTGCTCTTAGGCGGCTATTTCTTATTCGCGTACTTCATTGAGTCCAACGCGACAGCGAAAATAATAATGCCGCCTTTAATGATGTACTGCCAGTAAGGGCTCACGCCAATGTAGGTCATACCATAGTTGATCACAGTGAAGATAAGCACACCCGTGACCACACCCGCAATGCTTCCGACACCGCCAGCAAATGACACGCCACCCACAACACAGGCTGCAATCGCATCCAATTCGTACAAGAAGCCAAGATTATTGGTCGCACTGCCGATACGGCCAGCTTCCAACATACCGCCAAACGCATAGAACACACCCGATAAAGCATACACTTTCAGTAGCGTCAGTGGCACATTAACACCAGAAACTTTTGCGGCTTCTGGGTTACCACCGACCGCGAAAATGTTCTTACCAAAAACGGTCTTATTCCACAAAATCCATGTAAAGATAATCGCGATAATGGCGTAGAAGGTTATGTACGAAAACCTAAAATCCCCAAATCGAATAAAACCTTGAGTGAATGAAGAGAAACGCTCATCAAAACCTGCAATTGGAGATGCACCCACCGAATCGTAGTAGAGAGAGTTAATCCCGTAGACGATGATCATGGTGCCTAATGTGGCGATAAACGGCGTTACTTTTAAATAAGCAACAATCACACCGTTCACTAAGCCGATGATCGCGCCGATCGCGCACACACAAAGAATCACCGCCACAATCGGCACGTCACCAATGCTGGGGAATACTTTGTTGACGTTATCAATTGATTGTAAAAGCGTTGCCGAAATTACAGCGGCTAAACCCACTTGACGTCCAGCAGAAAGGTCGGTTCCTTGCGTTACAATCAGCCCCGCCACACCCAATGCAATAATAACGCGCACTGAAGATTGCGTTAATATATTACTAAAGTTGCGTAAACTTAAAAATGATGGCTCCTGAATAATAATAATTGCCAGAAGAATAAATAGAACCGCATAGATCGCACCTTCCTTTAGGTGCTTCATTGCAAATGTTTTAACTGAATCCATAATAATTTTCCTAGAGGTAACGAGAGGCCAGCTCTAATATTTCATTCTGTGAAGTATCTTTAGTATTAACGATTCCCGCAGCTCGGCCATTACTCATCACCAATATTCTATCGGTAATGCCTAACAACTCTGGCATTTCGGAAGAGATAATAATAATCCCTTTATTCTTTTTCGCTAATTCCAATATCAATTGATAGATTTCAAACTTTGCTCCGACATCAATACCCCGAGTCGGCTCATCAAGCATTAATATTTCTGGCTGAGTTAACAACCAACGGCCAATAATGACTTTCTGCTGATTACCACCAGACAAAGAACCGATTGATGTTTCATGAGAAGGTGTTTTTACACTCATGGAGTCAATTACCCACTGTGTATCACTCCTCATTTTTTTATTACTCAGTAAACCTAATTTGGTTTTGTATTCATCCACATTGGCAACCAAAGAGTTAAAGGTAATATCTAAATTACTGTAAATGCCGGTTGAACGACGCTCTTCTGTCACCAACGCAAAACCACTATTGATCGCTTCATGTGCATCACGGTTTTTCATCTCTCGGCCATGTAAGATAATGTGGCCGTTACTACGCTCACGAACCCCAAAAATGGTTTCCACAATATCAGTGCGTCTTGAACCGACGAGCCCAGCCACACCTAAGATTTCACCTTCTCTGAGATCAAACGAAATATCCTGAATAGAGGGTTGGTTCAGTGCTGTTAAATTTTTGATTTCGAGGATAATTTCTTTTGGCACATTGGTCTTTGTGGGAAAGCGCTGTGTTAATTCACGGCCAACCATCATCGAAATGATTTTGTCCATATCGAGCCCTTTCAACGACCTCGTATCAACCCATTGCCCATCACGCAAGATGGTTATCTCATCACAAATAGTAAATATTTCTTCCATTTTGTGAGAGATGTACACCACGCCACAGCCTTTTTCTTTCAACTTGTTAATGATAGTAAAAAGATGCGATACCTCTTTTTCAGTCAAAGAGGACGTGGGTTCATCCATGATCACAATGCGCGCGTTGTAAGAAAACGCTTTCGCTATTTCGACCATCTGCCTTTGTGATACCGATAATTTAGCCACTTTAATTTTCGGGTCTATATCAATATCGAGTTCATCAAAGATCTCTTTGGTATCGCGATACATTTTATCGTGATCGACAAAGAGTCCTTTCTTTGGGTAACGCCCTAGCCAAATATTATCCATTACAGAACATTGTAATACTTGGTTAAGCTCTTGGTGGACCATGGAAACACCCGCTTCCAAAGCTTGCTTAGACGATTGAAAATTCACATGTTCGCCTAAAAATATAATATCACCTTCGTTTTTTTCATAAATTCCAAAAAGGCATTTTAATAGCGTCGACTTACCTGCACCATTCTCTCCCATTAACGCATGAATAGAGTGTGGTCGAACTTTCAAATTAACTTTATCTAATGCCTTAACCCCGGGAAACTCTTTACTCACTCCTGTCATTTCTAACAGAAATTCATGCTCTTGATTTACCATGGCATCACTTATTTATTCTTTGATTAATACCATTCAATATTAAATAAAATTTAATCAGCAATTATTTATTATTGATTGTATAAACACCCTATAAGTTAGGGAGTAAAGGGGGAATGACTTCCCCCTTGAACTTTAGGTTACTCGAGTGTCGATTTATCCACACCAACATAAGGAACACGAACAATCTTATTGGCCATTTCCCATTGAGTGCCTTCGGTTGCAGCTTTGCCGTTGGCTAAATTACGTGCAAGTTCAAATGTCGCTTTGGCTTGTGAATCTGCATCATTAAGCACAGTGCCTGCCATGTCGCCAGATTTAACTAATGCTAATGCTTCTGCTAACGCATCAACACCGAATACTGGTACTTTCGCACCCGCACCACGTAACGCTTCAATCGCACCCATCGCCATACCATCATTATTGGCAATCACGACTTCGATTTTGCTGCCGTTGGGGCCAGATAACCAAGCATCCATTTTATCTTTTGCCATGGCGGTATCCCACATACCAGTATCCATGTGTAGCTCTTCTGTTTTGATGCCATTTTCGTTAATGGTTTTCACAGAATAAGAAGTACGAGCTTCCGCATCTGGGTGACCTGGTTCGCCTTTCAGCATTACATACTGCAGTACACCGTCACCGTTTTTATCCCAAGCAGGATTGGCTTTCCAGTGTTGCGCAATGAGATCGCCTTGGATGATGCCCGACTCTTTTGAATCTGTACCCACATAATAGGCTTTGTCATATGAAGCGAGCGCTTTAGCACTCGGTTCTTTATTGTAAAAAACGATAGGAACATCATCCATTTTCGCTTTTTGAATAATACTTGGTGCAGCTGCAGGGTCGACAAGGTTGATCGCCAGTGCTTTCACGCCACGAGCCAACATGACATCCACTTGGTCATTTTGCATTGATTGGCTGTTTTGTGAGTCATTCATCAAAACCTTGGTGTTGCCGTCATTATTTGCCTGTTTTTCAATCGCTTGGCGAACAACTGACATAAAGTTATCATCGTACTTATAAACGGTCACACCGATCGTTGTGTCAGCCATGACTTGAGTGCCGAAACTCATACCAGCCGCAAGCATGGCTAAAGTAGTTAACTTTCTCATTGAACAAGTCCTATTTGTTAGTGTTGTTATTACGTTGTGTAGGGGGAGAAACGTTAACTCTGAGAAACAGCAGTGAAAACGTTTACCTTTCAGAGTATAGTAGTAAAACAAACAATTAATGTGAACCAGTTAAAATTTCAGTTTTGAAATCGCATTTTCATGCAGTTTCTTGTGAATAGTTTGATAACTATTGCAAAACTAAGTAATCATACGTAACGCAATGTAACATCGAGACCTATTTCTCTTTTTAAAAGTGCGATCCACCACGAAAGAGATCATACCTCTCAAAACACCAAATGTTAACGTTTACACTTGCGAGTTTCCAATATGCAATAGATTTAACTTTCATTTGACTGCTCACAAAGTGTAGATGAGGCTTGTTACATACGACTGCAATTTATTCGCGTATTTTTACGCCATATCGGGTCTCAATTTACCAAACAGCACCACGACTTTTAATTAATGAACTCTTACATTGTCATTTTTATTATTGGCATATGCCAATAATAAGGTGTATTTTAAATACAAGAACCCGATAAACTTTAGGAGCCATGATGATTTATGCCATCCCTTGTGATCAAAACTCGCCTTTTAATCACTTTGCCAAAGCGCCTCAATTGATGATTGTGGACGATACCACCGCCACTAGCCAACGTATTGACGTTACGAAAACCGAGGGCAGTTGTGGCCACAAAAAACAGCTACTTGCACTGCTAAGAGAGAATAGAGTGGACGCTGTTATCGCCCGCAATATCGGACAAAATATGTTAGCCGCGATTTTAGAAAAGAAGATTGCGGTATATTACGCACCAAGAGGCAGCCAATTAACATCACTTCATCCAAACCATCTTCTGCCCGTCACCGACGTCTCTTTTGGCAAGCCTTCAGCCAATAAATCGAAGAAACGTTGTGCTAGTCAATGTGGATCGAAGAAAGTGGGTAAACATAACAAACTGGCACCCAGAATGCTGTCACCAACTACCATAGAAGCGTTGAAGAAAGTGCTGAAAGTAAAAGCGATTGTCGAGGGAAAATAATGACTTATGTTATAACCTTTGCGTTTTTTATTGGCATTATTGTCTTGATGGCGATCGGTGTTTTGTTTCGCCGCCGCTCGCTGCAAGGCAGTTGTGGTGGATTAGCAAATATCGATATTGAAAGAGAATGTAACTGCGTAGACGTTTGTGATGAGCATCAGAAGGTGTTGTATCAAATTCAAGAACCTGATCACGAGCGTTAGCGTTCAACCAACATCAACGCATGACCTTCCACCAAGCAAGTCGCGACTTTCGCTCTTGCTTGGTTAACGATATTACCAAAGGTTTGTCGCGATATGCCCATCTGCGTAGCCGCTTGCAATTGGCTAAGCCCCTCTTTATCAGCCAAACGCAGCGCTTCAAGTTCTTCTGGCAGTAAATCTACTGTGTTCAATTCAGATAATTTGACACCGTTGGGTTTGAAGCATGCATACGCCGCTTGACCACAAACACGACGAATTTTTTTGGGTCTTGCCATTTTCTTCTCCTAATAATTTAAAAACAGTTTGGTGAACTTATGAACATTCAGCCTCCCCTACAACATTGCCACTGCGCGGTGTGTTGTGCCCCGTTCTTTTCTGAAACGCACACACTGCAATTTAACCAAACAGAAACGGGGAGCGTATGCGCACAGATTGTAGCAACAGAAAAGATGCAAGGCTATCAAGGGGTCATGCAGGGTGGACTTATCAGCACCTTACATGACGCTGCCATGACGCATTGTCTGTTTGCACAGTGCATTTATGCGATGACGGCAGAGCTAAACGTACGTTATCTGCACCCTATTCCACTGAATGTACCATTACAAGTCGAAGCGCATCTTATCAAACAAAAACGTCACATTTACTATCTGTGCAGCACCATTTTTTATGATGGGCTTCCCTATTCTACGGCCAGTGCAAAGTTTATGTGCAAAGCCGAGTAGCCTGAGTGCTACAGTCATTAGGGTACTGGCTTAGCGTAAACTTCGGTTGAGTCACGCTTTCATCCTCCTTATACTCACTCATCATTTCTCTATTATCTTTCGTTATGAAAATTATCGCAGTAACCGCTTGTCCAACAGGCATCGCGCACACCTATATGGCCGCAGACGCACTCAAAAAAGAAGCGAATAAGCGTAATATCTCAATCAAAGTCGAAACCCAAGGTGCAATGGGTGTCGAGAACCCACTGACAGTGGCAGATATTGTCAACGCGGATCTGATCCTCATCGCTTCAGATATCGACATTGAACAGCGTGAACGTTTTGTTGGTTGCAAAACGGTTCAGGTGTCCATTGAAGAAGTGTTGACGAACGTGCAATCTGTTTTAGATCGTCATTTGTAACCGCCGATGATCACAACACGCATCACTTTTGTTTTAAAAGCAGGCGGTCTGGTCAGCTGGCAATTAAATGAATTGAAAGATCTCAACCGCCATTTTCGCTCGGTGGTGGTGCTGTTTAACATCACGCGTGACAACAAGGCAATGCTCAACCATACACTGCAAGTGTTAAGCCTTGGTTCAAACCCGGGAGATGTATGCCAAATTGCCATTGAAGGGCTCGACGCCGAGTTGGCCTGCATGGTGATGACAGAGTATTTGCGCGAGCACACACTGCTTATTTCAACATCGCACAAACAAAATGCCAAAGCGGAATGGGCGTTTGCCACCCACTCTGCTTTTAAACTGCCCTTTTCGCTACAGTGGCATTACGCCACATTAGGCCCTGAGCTTAGCAAATCAGAGGCACTCGACACGATTGCTAAGCAGATCATGCCCGCACATTGCCATGATATTTTGCATGCGCTGGAAAAAAGAGAAGCCATCTCCCCGACCATTATTGGCCGTGGAATAGCGCTACCCCATATCATTCACGCACGAGTTGCCCAGCCAACACTGGCGGTTCACTGGTTAGCAAACCCGCTATCATGGTCAGAAAAATCCGGCGATGTGTCGCTGATCATCACCTTATTACTGCCGACATCAGCGCCGCGAACCGTGATTAAACCGGTCACGCAGTTAACTCGTTGGTTGCTGGAAGAGGAACATCGTCAATGGCTACTTACGGCAAAAAGAGAAGAAACCCTTAAAGCCATTTTGCTGCACGTGATGGCTAAGCCGTGCGACCCAATACAAAATGAATAGCTTTATTGCGACAGAGTTCGATATTCAGATGGAGTCATACCCGCTTTGCTTTTAAATACGCGGAAAAAATAATTCACATCTTGAAATCCACAGCGCGTGGCCACTTCGGCTAAACGAAAGGTATATTTCTTCAACATAAATTTTGCCCGTTCAATTCTTACCCAAGTGATGTAATCAGCAAGAGTCATGTGTCCTTGTTGGCGAAACATGCGCGATAAATGGTTGGCAGAGATATTAAACCGCTGTGCGATGCTGTCACGGCAAATATTGCGATGAAAATTTTCTTGGATATAAATGCAGATACCTTGATATAAATCTTCACTGCGCTTTTTAGGAGAAGCGGTCGGTTGATCGAGCATTGTGGCGCTGTAACTCAACAGAGCCAGCAACAAATGTTCGTCCATTGGACTTTTCTGAGGCTCACGTGCTAATGCATTTAGCCCTTCGAGCATGTGATCAATCGCGTGCCCAGTACGCGTTGGGATACTGTGTTTCTGAACATCATAAAAACCACTCTCGCCTTTGTGTTTACTGACCAAACTAAACCCCATTTGACGACGGCCAAATAGCAAACTCAAGACCGAACAGCTCTCTTGCCAATCAGGTTTATTCCAGCAGTTCGGAGGTATATAAAGCGCATCACCAGATAAGATGTTGACCTTACTAATACCTTGTTCAATCTCTTCGATTTCGTTGCTATACACGCCGCTTAAAACCAATTCTAGACGAGGAAAATTGACTTGGTAACTGAACGCTGGCGGCGTTATTTTGTCCCCAGCAAACCATATTCGATTAAAACTTTCTCGCTCCGAGAGCAGCACTTCAATCACATTTTTAAATACTGGGATCACAAAATTCACCCTATACCCATCAATAAACGAGGCAACTATAATCCAATACCTCATGAATCACCAATCATTACGCATTCGATAATTCCGATCGAAAATGCAAAATAATCAATTTATCTAATTGAATTAAAATAAAAAATTAATCATAAATTCAAATTATCACCCTAAAACAAAAATAAGAGCCTGATCACGTTTGCAGCCACAGGTTACAATAATCCAGTAAATGCCAGTTTCGTACACTACCACTGTTCACCCGAGGCGCTCACAATATCTCCAACAAAAAGCGCGGTGCGCAATAACAATATCCCCAAACAGTTTGAAGTTGCAGCCAACATGGCTCAGCTCTAAGTGCGAAGGGGATAAAAACCATATAGGGGACGAAACATGATCACTCAACTCATTAATGAGAACTTGATCCGGCTTGATTTGAAAGCAACATCAAAAGATGGCGTTTTCTCAGAGCTGGTCGATGTACTGTTAGAACAAGGACGCATTAGCGATAAATCGCAGTTTTTAGCCGATATCTATGCTCGTGAAGAGCTTGGTAACACTGGATTTGAAGATGGTGTCGCGCTGCCTCATGCCAAAAGTTCCGCCGTTATCTCGCCTGCAGTTGTGATAGGCATCAGCAAAAGCGGTATCGAATATGGCGCGGAAGATGGCTTACCTTCTAAATTATTTTTCATGATAGCCTCTCCCGATGGTGGTTCAAATCATCATATTGAAGTGCTGGCAGAGCTCTCTTCCAAGCTGATTGAAGAAGGGTTCATCCAACGTTTCTTAGACGCCAAAACAGAGCAAGCAGCGCTAGATTTGTTGCTACAAAAAACCGAAAAAACAACCGATGTTGAAGCTAATAAAGGCTTCTTGATTGGCGTAACGGGCTGCCCAGCCGGTGTCGCACACACTTATCTTGCCGCTGAAGCGCTGGAAAAAGGGGCCGCCGCGATGGGTTATCAAATTAAAGTCGAAACCAACGGTTCGATTGGGGTGAAAAATAGCCCAACGGATGAAGAGATCGCTAAAGCTGATGCGATCATCGTGGCTTGCGACAAGCAAGTTGACATGGTGCGCTTTGCGGGTAAAAAACTGATTGAAACTGGTGTTAAAGCGCCGATTCGTGATGCAAAAGGGTTGATTGAAAAAGCCCTCAGCGCACCAAAATATCAAGCCGATGCCAGTACCAAGACTTTAGATGGAAAAGGCAAAGCGGCGCAAGCTCGCTCCGATTTATACCGCTATTTGATGAATGGTGTATCGCATATGATCCCATTCGTTGTTACTGGCGGTTTGTTGATTGCTTTAGCACTCGCTATTGGCGGCGAGCCAACCGAAGCTGGTATGGCCATTCCTGACGGCAGTATGTGGAACCAAGTGCTGAACGTCGGTGTGGTTGCTTTTACGTTGATGATCCCCATTCTTGCAGGTTACATCGCGTATGCGATCGCCGATCGCCCCGCTCTGACTCCTGGCTTAATTGGTGGTTGGATCGCTAACAACGGGTCATTCTACGGCGCAGATGCCGGTACAGGTTTTATCGGTGCCATTATTGCAGGCCTTTTAGTCGGTTATTTCATCAAATGGTTAACAAGCATCCATTTTCACAAGTTTATTCAACCACTTGTGCCAATCATGATTGCACCCATCGCAGGCTCACTCTTTATCTCTGGGCTCTTTATTTTTGTTATCGGCGCGCCGATTGCAAGCTTGATGGATGGCTTAACCGCACTACTTACGAGCATGAGCTCAGGTAACGTGATACTGCTCGGTATTGTGCTCGGTGGCATGGCTGGCTTTGATATGGGTGGCCCATTTAACAAAGTGGCATTCCTCTTCTCTGTTGGTATGATCGCCAGCGGTCAAACTCAATTTATGGGTGCAATGGCGTGTGCCATTCCAGTCGCGCCACTCGGTATGGCTTTAGCAACCGTTTTGGGCCGTAAACTGAACTTGTTTGAAGCCTCTGAAATTGAAGCAGGGAAAGCTTCCGGTGCAATGGGCTTGGTTGGTATCTCTGAAGGGGCGATTCCATTTGCCGCACAAGATCCGATGTCAGTCATTCCAGCAAACATCTTGGGGTCGATGGTTGCAGCGGTTATGGCGTTCACTTTTGGCATTACAAACAGTGTTGCCCACGGCGGTCCTGTAGTAGCATTGCTCGGTGCTATGAATAAGCCTTTGCTAGCTTTGCTTTGCATGGCAACCGGTGCTGTAGTGACAGGTGTTGTTTGTATCACTCTGAAAAAAATGCGCCAAGCGAAATTACAACAAGCAACGGCTTAATGATCAAGCACTCTCCCCCGAGAGTGCTTGATGTTCATCAACGCTGAGCTTCTGATTTTATGTTGTACTCCCGCTTTAACTCGGGAGTTTTTTATTTCGCTTACTCTATGTACTGCTGCTTTGTTTTTATTTTGATTTTTTGTGAGATGTACTATGACCAATAACAAACAACCTTTCTTTTTGATGGACAATGTCATCCAAAACTATGCGTGGGGAAGCACGACTTCGATTCAGCACTTGTTTGATATTGCTAACCCAAACAACGTTCCACAAGCAGAAATTTGGATGGGAGCACACCCAAATGGATGCTCACAAATTCATGTGAATGGAGAACCTGTTTCGTTGCTTGAGATGATCAACCAAGATAAAACAGCGTTTCTTTCTGCTGCTACTGCAACAACCTTTGGTGAGTTACCTTATCTTTTCAAAGTACTTGCCGCAGCGAACGCCCTTTCGATTCAAGTTCACCCAAGTAAGCAAGAAGCGGAAATTGGTTTTGAGAAAGAAAACCAAGCGGGGATCCCACTCAATGCCGGACATCGCAACTATAAAGATTCTAACCACAAGCCGGAATTGGTTTACGCCCTTACCCCTTATCAAGCGATGAATGGGTTTCGCCCAATCACAGAGATTGTTGAACAATTTCAAACGCTGAATATCAATGCGATTTCAACCCTGGTCGATGCTTTTGCACACAACCCAACATCACAAGGTTTAAAAACCTTTTTTAGTGCATTGCTATCATTAACTGGCGAGAAAAAAGAACATGCGGTGAATGCATTATTAGCGTATGCCCATCATCATTCAGATGATGATCTTTTTGAGCTCATTTTAGAGCTGGCACAACAGTACCCCGGTGATATCGGTCTATTTTCTCCATTAATGCTCAATGTACTCACTTTAGCTCCGGGTGAGGCCATGTTTTTAGACGCCAGAACGCCACACGCCTACTTGAAAGGTACCGGGCTTGAAATCATGGCCAATTCAGACAACGTGTTGCGCGCTGGCCTAACACCCAAACACATGGATATTGAAGAGCTCGCATCATGCACGCTATTTGAAGAAAAACCCGCTTCAAGCCTGTTATTGAAACCAATCGAAGAAAATGGAGCATTACTGTTCCCTGTCCCAGTCCGCGATTTTAAGTTTGCGATTTACCTCAATGCCGCGCAAGTTAACGTGAAAATCAACAGTGCCGAAATTATCTTTGCCATTGATGCTGATGCGACCTTAACCCATGACAATGGTGAGTCTCTAACCGTGAAAAAAGGTCACTCAATCTTCATCCCCGCATACGCTGAACATTATCAACTGTCATCACTTGGACGTGTCGCACGCGCGTATAATTAACAGCCGACGTGATAAACAAAAAAGCCAGCATCTGTTCTGCTGGCTTTTTATTTGGGATTATTACGAAAATTTGCGCTAATCGATTTGTGGGCAGTTAGATATTCTGCGACTGCTTCCAAACCGCCAGTTCAACCCACATTTGTTCAAGTTGTTGCAACTCTTCTTCTGTGAGCAGTGCTAAGGTCGTTTGAGATTCAGATGTCGGACCGTCTTTGAGAGAGCGAATCTGCGCATAAAAATCCTTCTTTAATTGCGATATCACAGGGTCCACAACCGATTCCTATAAAAATACTAAAATTCTCAAAAATAATACCATTTTTCATAGACATGTCTTATGTCGTGTTAAGTTATGGAATAGTTATCACATTTCTAATATCTAAGCCTAAAGTATCAAAATTACAATTTAAAATTATTCACTAGGCTATCGAGTTGCTTAGAAACTTTTTTCAAATGTTCGCTACTGACAGTGAGCTCCTCAGCTACTGTTGTTGTTTCCATGGTGAGATGATTAATATCTTCAACGGTGCGGTTGATTTCACTGACCACACTTGATTGCTCTTCCGTTGCCGTCGCCACTTGAATGTTCTGATCACTAATATTCTCTATATAAACGCGGATCTGTTTTAGCGAACTATTGGCATTTTCAGCTTGTTCAACCACCAACAAACTCTGCTCTCGGCCCTGGGACATTGCCCCAACCGCCCGTTTCGATTCTTCCTGTAAGTTATTAATGACTCTTTGAATTTCTTCGGTTGATGCAGCAGAACGGCTTGCTAAATTTCGCACCTCATCGGCAACGACCGCAAAACCTCGACCTTGCTCTCCCGCTCGCGCCGCCTCAATCGCTGCGTTCAATGCAAGTAAGTTCGTTTGCTCGGAAATGCTACGAATAGTCTCAAGTATCGAGCTGATGTTAACCACTTGACCAGCCAAAGAGCCTACGACTTGTGCAGCTTGCTCTAATTCAGTGATCAAATCTGCAATTTGCACTTGTGCTTTCTCTACTACAGTGGTGCCATTTTCCGCCTGATGAGTGGCCTGTTTCGCAACGTCGGCAGCTTGAGCTGCGTTGTTTGCAATTTCGCCTACCGTTGCGCCTAATTCATGAATGGCAGTGGCCACTTGAACTGTTCTATCACGTTGCGAAGTGCAGTTGTTTTTGGTTAATAGTGCCCGAGCTGAAACTTGGTTAGCCGTATTCGCTAATTCATAAGAACTCGAAGCCACTTGCTTGATCGCTACATGTACTTTCTCAATGAAGTCGTTAAAACTGTCACTAATTTTCGATAACTCATCTTGACCACCTAAATCAATGCGAGCATCTAGCGCCATGTTTTCAGCTGCCAAAGCAATGGATTTTTGTAGGCTGGCCACTCTCGTTTTTAGGCCGATAACAATAAAGAATGAAGTGACAAACGAAATTAGCACGCCAATACCAATAATGATAAACATGTGATTTTGCCCTTGGGCATAACTCTTTTGGCTATTGACGTTCTGCTGTTTGGCCTGCTCTAGTAGCGAATCGAGGATCACATTGGCTTTTTTACGCAGTTCACCATAGGTAACCGCATATTGATCTCGGTATATGTTGCGCGCCGTATCTAGATCGCCCTTTTCAAATGCCGCCAACATAGGATTAAGCTGAGTACTGACCATTTTTTCAAAGTCAGTCAACAGCTGCTGAACTTGTCTACGCTGTTCTGGATCCACTTGTGACTGAACTGCGTGCTCGACAGACTGCCTCATTTCAGGGATATCTTCGTCACGTGTCTCTTTCACGCGTGTGAGGACACCCTTTTTTTATCTCTTAACGACGTCTCTTGAAGTAACATCATATCGATACCAACCCGCATACGGGGAATTCGAGAGGCAACTTCAGCCATTGAACGCATTGGCGCGGCCGTATTGAGATAGAGCTGTTCTGCCTGTCGTTGAATCGTCGACATGCTATTGAAGCTCGCCATTCCAACAATAATCAACGCAACGCAAGGTAATAACACCGCAAAAATTAATCGCGATTGTAAGGTAAACCGATTAGCAAACATCTTTTATATCCTTTTTAGTTGTAGCGCCATTATGTTATGGGGACAGATCTTAACCAATGAATGGTTTCTTATTTATTAAAAAGTTATCTTTTCTAGAAATTAAATTAATGACTTTTATGACGTTAACTCAATAGCTAAGTATAGGCAATTTTAGGTTGAATGAGAGATGTGGAGTCAGCCGTATTTGTGGCACAGATGATCTTTTCAAAAAGACCACCACGATTTCAACGCTGAATGGAAATCCTTCACTTGTTAGATGGGCTGCTCGCTAGAAGTAAAAAGCCGAAGCAATCAATGCTCCGGCTTTTATTCTTTATCACCTTAGAATAAAGGTGGATATGTGAAACGATTACTCGTCTTCAGAATCGCTGCTCGGTTCAGAGTCAGCCTCTTCTGCGTCACGTTGTACTTCTAAAATTGCAACGCTCGCTTCACCTTCTGGCAATTCCTCACCTTCTGGTAACTCAACATCTTCAATTTCTTCAATACGTTGTAAACCTACGACGTTTTCATCTTCAGCGGTGCGAATCAAGGTCACACCTTGAGTATTGCGTCCCACTTGGCTCACTTCCGCGACGCGAGTACGAACGAGCGTACCGGCATCGGTGATCATCATGAACTCATCGCCTTCTTCAGTTTGCACTGCGCCGACAACTTGACCATTACGCTCAGACACCTTGATTGAAACAACGCCTTGAGTTGCACGACCTTTAGTTGGGTATTCCCCTAAGGTTGTACGTTTACCATAGCCGTTTTGTGTCACTGTTAAGATGTCGCCATCATTTGAAGGAACAATCAGCGATACCACTTGGTCGCCTTCTGCTAGCTTCATACCACGAACACCGGACGCTGTGCGTCCCATGGCGCGAACACCTTTGAACTTAATTTCTGGCTGGCCATGTTCATCAAGAACAGGCTGACCATTTTCATCCAATACTGGCGTTTCTTCTGATTCTTTAAAGCGAACCACTTTACCAAATTTAGAAAACAGCATAATTTCACTGTTGCCATCGGTAATGTCCACACCAATCAAAGAGTCATCTTCACGCAAGTTAACCGCGATCAAACCGTTAGAACGCACGTTGGCAAAGCTTGAAAGTGATGTTTTCTTCACTGTACCGTCACCGGTCGCCATAAAGATAAACTTATCATCACTAAACTCAGTGACTGGCAAAATCGCAGTAATACGTTCCCCTTCTTCCAGAGGAAGAATGTTAACGATAGGTTTACCACGCGCTGTACGGCTCGCTAGCGGTAATTGATAGACTTTCAAACGGTATGTCTTACCACGAGTCGAGAAGCAAAGAATATGGTCATGAGTATTCGCCACAAGAAGACGCTCAATGTAGTCTTCTTCTTTCATCTTCGTCGCGCTCTTACCTTTACCACCACGGCGTTGTGCTTCGTAATCGCTGAGGATCTGGTATTTCACATAACCTGCATGAGAAAGTGTAACGACCACATCTTCACGAGCAATCAGCTCTTCCATGTCGATATCGTGAGTTGCCGCGGTAATTTCAGTGCGTCGTGCGTCACCAAAAGCATCACGAACAGTTTCAAGCTCTTCGCGGATCACTTCCATCAAACGTTCAGTGCTAGCAAGGATATGCATCAGTTCAGCGATTTCTTCCAGAAGAGCTTTGTACTCATCAAGAATTTTTTCGTGCTCTAAACCTGTCAATCTGTGCAGACGAAGTTCAAGAATTGCTTGGGCTTGTTGCTCAGTTAAGAAATATTTGCCATCACGGATACCGTATTCTGGTTCAAGCCATTCAGGACGAGCGGCATCGGTTCCAGCACGTTCAAGCATTGACGCTACGTTGCCAAGATCCCAACCACGAGCAATCAAGCCTTCTTTTGCTTCTGCTGGCGTTGCTGCGCGGCGAATCAATTCGATGATTTCATCAATGTTGGCTAACGCGAGAGCCAGTGCTTCTAGAATGTGGGCACGATCACGAGCTTTACGCAGTTCAAAAATAGTACGACGCGTCACCACTTCACGGCGGTGATCAACAAAGCATTTCAACATTTCTTTCAAGTTGAATAGCTTAGGTTGACCATTATCCAGCGCAACCATGTTGATGCCGAATGTTGTTTGTAACTGTGTTTGAGCGTAAAGGTTGTTCAGTACCACTTCGCCAACCGCATCACGTTTACATTCGATAACAATACGCATGCCGTCTTTATCAGACTCATCACGCAGTGCACTGATGCCTTCGACTTTTTTCTCTTTAACCAACTCAGCAATTTTTTCAATCAAGCGTGCTTTGTTCACTTGATAAGGGATTTCTCTGACGATAATGGTTTCTTTACCATTCTTCTCGACTTCGATATCCGCTTTAGAGCGCATGTAGACTTTACCGCGCCCTGTTTTATAAGCGTCGATAATTCCTTTGCGGCCACTGATTAATGCTGCTGTTGGGAAATCTGGGCCCGGAATGTAGTCCATCAGCTCATCAATGGTGATGTCTTCATTATTTATATAGGCCAAGCAACCTTCGACCACTTCCGTTAGGTTATGGGGTGGAATGTTGGTTGCCATACCTACTGCAATACCGGATGAGCCATTCACCAGTAGGTTAGGAATTTTCGTAGGAAGAACCGCAGGGATCTGTTCTGTACCGTCATAGTTCGGTACATAATCGACCGTTTCTTTGTCGAGATCGGCAAGCAGTTCGTGGGCAATTTTTGACATGCGTACTTCGGTGTAACGCATTGCTGCCGCAGAGTCACCATCGATCGAGCCAAAGTTACCTTGGCCATCGACCAACATGTAACGCAATGAGAACGGCTGCGCCATACGAACAATCGTATCGTATACAGCACTATCACCATGCGGGTGATATTTACCAATCACATCGCCCACAACACGGGCAGATTTTTTATATGGTTTATTCCAATCGTTACCAAGCACATTCATCGCGAATAGAACGCGACGGTGTACTGGTTTTAGGCCATCACGCACATCTGGAAGAGCACGACCCACGATAACTGACATCGCGTAGTCTAGGTATGAACCTCTTAGCTCATCTTCAATGTTTACGGGCGTGATCTCTCTAGCTAGATCGCTCATAGAGCCATTATCCCTCTATCTTTTGATCGTATATTCGATACGTACAAGGCCGAAAAATATAACACATAATTCACTACTTCGGCATCCCTTTCCCTTTCCTTTTATCAGGTTGTGACCTTTGTTGTGTATCAAGTGCCGAGAAATTGCACATTCATTCCATACCCGGCTGATTAATGGCCAAATTTTAGCCAAAAATTAATGAAATAAAGATAACCTGTAGCCTGTGATAATCAACTGGTTATAATACCCCACACAACTAAAGATGCCTATTTTGACAGCAAGAGCGAATCTAACATGACTAAAGCACAAAACGTTGATCTTAATGAAATTAAAAAGTTTGAAGAGATGGCGTCACGCTGGTGGGATCTGGATGGTGAATTTAAGCCACTGCATCAAATTAACCCGTTAAGATTGAACTATGTGTTGGTCAATGCCAACGGCCTATTTGGCAAGAAGGTGCTCGATGTTGGATGTGGTGGCGGAATTTTAGCCGAAAGCATGGCGCGAGAAGGTGCGCAAGTGACTGGCTTAGACATGGGCAAAGAACCGCTTGAAGTCGCTCGTTTACATGCTTTAGAAACCGGAACAAAGCTCACTTATATTCAAAGTACGATTGAAGACCACGCCGCTGACAACCCACACACATATGATGTTGTCACCTGCATGGAAATGCTTGAGCATGTTCCAGACCCATTGTCCGTTGTTCAAGCCTGCTCTGCGTTGGTCAAACCCGGCGGTCATGTTTTCTTTTCTACGCTCAATCGTAATTTTAAGTCTTACCTGTTTGCCATCGTGGGCGCAGAAAAGTTGCTACGCATTGTTCCAGAAGGCACACATGATCATGAAAAATTCATCCGCCCATCGGAACTGATTAAGATGATTGATAAAACAAACCTGCAAGAGCAAGGAATAACAGGCCTACTTTATAACCCGTTAACCGATACTTACCGTTTAGGGCGCAATGTTGATGTCAATTACATCGTTCATACTCAGCTTTTTTAAAGTCAGTGGTCATCTAATATGCCATTATCGATAGCGTATTGCTCACGTTAAAAATTAAGCCGAATAGCACATTTTTTCTCGGTTTCTAGGCTGTTTTTTGTGCTCTAGATTCCATTTTAACCACATCGAAAATCGCTCCCTTTTTTCCTCAAAGATCAAGAAGTTTTTTTTTGATTGTGGTTACATCTAAACCAAACTCAAAACGGTAATTTTCTACAATCAAATCGGCTCTTTGATCATCAGTAAGTGGGTACTAACTGTTTTTTTTATTTTTGCTAGTTATCCACAAGCTGTCCCAGATCTGTAACTTGAAATGAGCTTCAGATAGCACTATCTTGTAACTCGCAAAGCAAAGAACCCCTATATGTTGTGTTTGCACTACAATATATAGATAAATTCAGATCACAAAGCCGCGATGAAATTTACAACAATTCTACAAAAATACGGCCTTAATCAGTTTTGTTAGGGAAATGAAGCAGAATGAACCAAAAACTTACTGTCACCAAGCGTGATGGACGCAAAGAAACAATTGATCTTGAGAAAATCCACCGTGTAATCGCGTGGGCTGCGGAAGACCTGCACAATGTCTCTGTATCACAAGTAGAACTGAAAGCTCACATTCAGTTTTACGATGGTATTACCACCTCTGACATCCATGAGACTATCATCAAATCCGCTGCCGATTTGATTTCAGAAGAGACGCCAGATTACCAATATCTAGCTGCTCGTCTTTCGGTGTTCCATTTGCGTAAAAAAGCCTACGGACAATACGAGCCACCCACTTTGTACAACCATGTCTCTCGTTTGGTTGAAATGGGCAAATACGATAAGCACCTTATCGAAGATTATACTCGCGCAGAATTTGAAGAACTCGACACTTATATCGATCACGCACGTGACCTTAATTTTTCTTACGCCGCGGTAAAACAGCTTGAAGGTAAGTACTTCGTGCAAAACCGTGTGACTAAACAAATTTATGAGAGTGCCCAGTTCCTCTACATTTTGGTCGCCGCTTGCTTATTCGCGAAATATCCAAAAGAAAACCGTCTCGATTACATTAAGCGTTTTTACGACGCAACATCAATGTTCAAAATCTCGCTGCCAACGCCAATCATGTCGGGCGTGCGCACGCCTACCCGTCAATTTAGCTCATGTGTGTTGATTGAATGTGGTGACAGCTTAGATTCAATCAATGCCACAGCAAGCTCTATCGTACGTTATGTATCACAGCGTGCGGGTATTGGTATTAACGCGGGCCGCATTCGTGCATTAGGCTCGGAAATTCGCGGTGGTGAAGCATTCCACACGGGTTGTATTCCTTTTTATAAATATTTCCAAACCGCAGTGAAATGCTGTTCTCAAGGTGGTGTACGTGGTGGCGCAGCCACTGTCTTCTACCCTTTGTGGCACGGTGAAGTGCAGTCGCTACTGGTATTGAAAAATAACCGCGGCGTTGAAGAGAACCGTGTTCGTCATATGGACTATGGTGTTCAGCTCAATAAGTTGATGTATTCTCGCTTAGTCCAAGGCGGTAATATTACCCTATTCTCCCCTTCTGATGTGCCTGGATTGTATGACGCATTCTTCGAAAACCAAGACGAATTCGAACGTTTGTATGTTCAATATGAGAATGACACTTCGATTAAAAAAGAGACGGTGAAAGCGGTAGAACTGTTCTCCCTATTGATGCAAGAACGTGCCTCCACTGGCCGTATCTACATCCAGAACGTTGACCACTGCAATACGCACAGCCCGTTTGATGCGTCTGTAGCGCCTGTTCGCCAATCCAATCTCTGTTTGGAGATCGCACTGCCGACGAAACCGCTGTCTAATGTTGAAGATAATGAAGGTGAGATTGCGCTATGTACGCTTTCGGCATTCAACTTAGGTTCAATTCAATCTCTGGATGATTTCGAAGAGTTGTCTGATCTTGTGGTTCGTGCGCTAGATGCACTGTTGGATTATCAAGATTACCCACTGCCTGCCGCTTATAAGTCAACCATGAATCGCCGTACATTGGGTGTAGGCGTGATTAACTACGCTTACTATCTGGCGAAAAATGGCGTGAAATATTCGGACGGTAGTGCAAATGGTTTGACACACCGCACTTTTGAAGCGATGCAATATTACCTGTTGAAGGCTTCAGTCGCGTTAGCCAAAGAACAAGGCCGATGCCCTCTATTCCATGAAACAAATTATGCCAAAGGCTTGCTGCCTATCGACACCTATAAAAAAGATGTCGACCAAATTTGCGCAGAACCTTTGCATTATGATTGGGATGCGCTGCGCGCAGAGATCATGGAATTTGGCTTACGTAACTCAACGTTAACAGCGTTAATGCCTTCAGAAACCTCTTCGCAAATTTCCAATGCCACCAACGGTATTGAGCCTCCTCGCGGTTATGTTTCAGTAAAAGCCTCAAAAGATGGCATCTTGAAACAAGTCGTGCCGGATTTCATTAATTTGAAAGAGAACTATGAGTTATTGTGGAATATTGGTTCTAACAACGGCTATCTGCACCTAGTCGGCATCATGCAGAAATTTGTTGACCAAGCGATTTCCGCTAATACCAACTACGACCCCAGCGCGTATGAAAGTGGCAAAGTACCAATGAAACAGTTGCTGCAAGATCTGCTGACGGCATATAAATTTGGTGTGAAAACCTTGTACTATCACAACACTCGTGATGGCGCGAAGGATGATCAAAAAGACGCAGTACAGGCACAAGATGATGATTGTGCGGGCGGCGGTTGTAAGATCTAACTCTATTTTACTCAACGTATTCAATAATGCTCCCCACGCAGGGGAGCTTAAAAGGGATTGAGGCATTTATGGCTTACAGTACTTTTTCTCAAAAAAAGAATGATCAACTCAAAGAACCGATGTTTCTTGGCCAATCGGTTAACGTGGCTCGTTACGACCAGCAAAAGTTTGAAATTTTTGAAAAACTGATAGAAAAACAGCTCTCGTTCTTCTGGCGTCCAGAAGAAGTCGACGTATCGAGTGATCGCATTGATTACAACAAGCTTCCAGATCATGAAAAGCACATTTTCATCTCGAACTTAAAATATCAAACGCTACTGGATTCAATCCAAGGTCGCAGCCCTAACGTGGCACTGCTACCGCTGGTTTCGCTTCCTGAAGTGGAAACATGGATTGAAACCTGGTCATTTTCAGAAACAATCCACTCACGTTCATACACTCATATTATTCGTAATATTGTGAATGATCCTGGCATTGTGTTTGATGACATCGTCGAAAATGAACATATATTGAAACGCGCAAAAGACATTGCACACTATTACGATGATCTGATCCAACTGTCTAATGACTACCACCGTTTTGGTGAAGGAACACATCAGATTAATGGTGAGAGCGTCAAAATTAGCTTGGGTGACCTGAAACGCAAACTTTATCTTTGCTTGATGTCAGTCAATGCGTTGGAAGCGATTCGTTTCTATGTCAGCTTCGCCTGCTCATTTGCCTTTGCAGAGCGCGAATTGATGGAAGGTAACGCCAAAATCATCAAGTTGATTGCACGTGATGAAGCTTTGCACCTGACTGGTACACAGCATATGATCAACTTGCTGCGTAATGGACAAGACGATTTCGCTTTCTTACAAATCGCTGAAGAGTGCAAGCAAGAATGTTTTGATTTGTTCAAAGCGGCTGCTGAACAAGAAAAAGAGTGGGCTGAATATCTGTTTAAAGATGGTTCGATGATTGGTTTAAACAAAGACATTCTGTGCCAATACGTTGAATACATAACCAACGTTCGTATGCAAGCGGTTGGTTTAGATATCGCCTACCCCGGCGCAACATCAAATCCAATTCCTTGGATTAATGCGTGGTTGTCTTCAGACAACGTACAAGTTGCACCTCAAGAAGCAGAAATCAGCTCCTACCTTGTAGGCCAAATTGACAATGAAGTTCGTGCCAATGACTTCGAGGACTTTGAGCTGTAATGGCGACCATTAAAATCAACAAAGTTACAACCATAGAATCAAACTCTTCCAATACTTTATTGGAAAGTATGGAGAGTGCGGGGCTAGAGCCAGAGTACAACTGTCGCGATGGTCACTGTGGTGCCTGTCGCTGCACGCTCGTTAAAGGCGAAGTGGAATACGTTGGTTTTGCGATGGCTTACACAGAGCGCAACGAAATATTGCCCTGTATTTGTAAAGCCAAAAGCCACGTGGAACTTGCTGGTGTTAATTATCGACCCAAAGCAAGGCGAGCCTAATCTCGATCTGCCAATAGTGCACTGTTAACGCATCACACATTGGCGCGTTAAAAAGGTAAAGCCAGAGCTATGCTCTGGCTTTATACATTCCTAGAAGAATGCCATCAGCTGTACCCATTGATACGGATTTGTTAGCGATTTCTCTGCCATCCCCATCAAACAATGAAAGTCTATATCCTTGATAGCTAGGCGTATCTAAGTCTGATGGAGCGTTGAGCCATAAAGAAACAACATCACTCATTTCATTACTCAATGCCTCACCTAAGATCACTTTTTGACTTGCAACTTTATACCAAACTAAAATTTTCGATTGGTTAAACATGTCAGCCTCCTGCTGAATTTCATCGAGCGGACTGACAGTGTACAGAGAAAAGATGTGTAAAAAAGACCCAATTTTGAAACAATTTTATCTGATGCGTGAAATCATGAGCTTAGTCTTTAGACGAAATAATCATAAGCTAAGCACCTCACCGAACCTACGGAATAAGCCAAAAAATCATGCAGTTACCACCCGATACAATTTAAACATAAAGAGCCTCATTATCAATAACTTAGATTTAAAAACACGCTAACACATTGAGTTAATTAGCCAATAACGCTCGCAGGTAAAAACATCTCTTTGACGGAGATCAATGCCCCATACTGAGCAAAAATAGGCTTATTCGATAAATAGCGGCGTAACATATCAGCCGCGATGGTCCCCATTAACTCCCTCTGCTCATCGGCGCTGTAACGACGCTTGAATTTGAGGATCTGTCCCCACTCTCCCTGCGGAGCCGATAAAGCTAGGCTAAATTGATCATCATTTAATACACCAGTCACGAGCGATAACGAAGTAGAACACTTTTCCTTCGTTGCGCCAGCAAGCGCTAATGACGCCGCGAGTGGATCTTGATCGCCTAAGCCCGATTCAACGTTGCGGCTCAAAATCCAGCAGTGACCGCTCAACGCTTCCACTTGCTCGTTACTTAACAACCAACTGGCAAGCCAACCTTTGGTCGCTTGTTCTGCAATAGAGATCGATAATCCTTTGTCTTGCATTAAATGACCGATATGCGTGAGCATAGGTTCATCGACACTCACAACATGTTGTTCCAAATGCTGGTAGATGATCTGTAGTAGTTTTACTCGGCGTTCTAAATCACTTTTCGGACCAAACAATTTCACCTCAATAAAAGGCAGATAAGAACGATACCCCAGCATATACCCTTCCGGTAAGACTAATTTATCCAACTTATCTGAAATGGCCGATTCCGATGAACCCAGAGTGAATAAACGGCTGCACTCTAATCCCGTTTGTTGTGGGTATGTCGCTAGCAAGTCAGGTAAAATCTGTTCAGAGACCATCAACTTAAACTCTTTGGGTACTCCGGGGGTGAAATAACAAACACAATCATTAATCTGAACTTTAAAGCCGCAAGCCGTCCCTATTGGGTTATCAATGATGTCAGAGAACTCCGGTAACATCGCTTGTTTGAGGTTACTTTCTGGCATCACAACACCACGCTGCGCAAAAAATTCGTCCAGTTTTTGCTTCCACAGCACAGACAACACCAACTTTTGGTCCGCCGCTTGAGCCGCCGCCGCCGCACTTAAATCATCAGACGTTGGGCCGAGCCCGCCATTTACGATCAATACATCATTATTGAAACTAAGCATCAGTAACTCTTCAACCAAGGCTTGCTGGCTATCGCCTACCGTTGATCGTTTTACTAACGAAAAACCCTGCTGGAAGAACTCACTGGATAACCAAGCAGCATTGGTATCGACAATATCGCCATGGAGCACTTCCTCACCCGTGCTTAACATTGCTATTTTCAACATATCATGGTGTCCTTTTGTGTACGCTTACAGGTGTGCTATCAATCAATACGGCAGAGAATAAAGTGCAATATATAACGCTTTGAATGCTATTTTTCTCATAAGTTTCCTTATTTACATAATTTGCTGTTTTCATCACCGCCGCTTTAATAGATAATTGTGATTCTGATCATTAAAAACAAAACTTTGGAGCCCTCCGTGTCAAAGAAAAGCATCATACCATTGATGTTATCGTTTTCGGCTTGTGCTAGTGCCACTGCATACGATTTCAACCAACACATTGAGTTTTCCTATACGGTCGACTGCAATCAAATTTCTTGTTTTAATGACGATCCGAATATTTACCAATCGAACTCTCCATTTTTAGCAAGCTTAGCAGAGTCGCAACCGCTAAACCTTGAAGAGCCCGCGCTGCCTAAATATCTTACCGTGCAAGATACAAAAGACTGGGACTATCTCAAAGGCCAAACCTATACCATCTTAGGATTAAGCGTAGCAACCGTTGGTTTAATGACATTTTTGCCTGCATCCATTACTAAATGGGATGAAGAGGATCGCAGCATAAGCGGCATAGGCAGTAAATGGAAAGATAACGTATCATCCGGCCCCACTTGGGATAGAGATGAGCATTATCTCAACTACATTATGCACCCCTACTTTGGCGGCGTTTACTACACAGCCGCAAGACATGCTGGATTTAATGAGTTTGAATCTTTTCTTTACTCCGGTGTTATGTCGACTTTCTTTTGGGAATATGGCGTAGAATCGTTTGCCGAGATACCGTCATGGCAAGACTTATTTATTACGCCCTTTTTTGGTGCGGTTGTCGGTGAGCTGATGTTTGAAGCGGAACAAGATATTGTTACCACAGGTGGTGAAGTGTTGGGTTCATCGACTCTGGGTGATGTCACACTTTTCTTCCTCAACCCTGTTGGACATATCCATGGCTGGGTATCAAATGCTTGGGGAGGCGATGCCGAAGTAAAATTTAATGGCACGCCTTGGTTTGGCAACCAAGATGCCGCAAAGTTTGCTTTGGACTCAGGCGCTAGCTATGATTCGCAATTTTATGGCCTTAACCTCAAAGTCAGTTTCTAAAAAACAGGGCTAAACACAAGGCCAATGCCTAAAGCCAAGGCTATTTTTGTGGCCCAAGTATGAATACTGACAAGCAAGAGACTGCGTAAATGTAAAAAATTGACTCTCATCAAGTCTTATCTAAGATAGGCCTCTACACTGAAGTGAAAGGAATTCAAGATCAACGATTTATCTTTCGTTAGCTTGCTATGGGAGGCCTATTATGAACAGTACTTTTATCGTCAATTTCGTCGGCAGTGCAACACCAGCCACAATTAAACATCTTGCCGCTATCACTCATGAAAATGGTGGAAAATGGTTAATAAGTAAAGTGAACTTTATTGAAAACCAAGTAGCTGCCGTCATTAAAATAGAGTTACCGACCTCAAATGCCGTTATCGTTCAACAAGCATTTAGAGAACAACCCGATCTTTTGGTGCAGATTGTTGATTCTGACGTACATCAACACGAAAAAGAAACGATTTACCAACTGCGGATTGATGCAAACGACCGTGCAGGCATCGTCAACGAAATCACCCACCTTCTTGATAATCAAGGTATCAATATTTTAGATATGGATTGCCAACGCGTTTTTATTGCGGGTGGTGGCGGTGTCAGCTCAAGTTTATTTACCGCCAACCTAGCCATCAAGCTCCCTGCTGCGATACAAATTGAAGACGTAGCCGATGAGCTTGAAGCGCTCAGTGAAGATACGCGCGTGATATTAGAAGTGTAATCTCGTTTACGCCCCCGAAAAAAGGAAGCTGATGCTTCCTTTTTTATCGACCTCACTATCTATTAAGTAAGATTAAAGTTGTGATTCAGTTAACAAAATCAACTAATTGCATTCGCGAAATGACGACCATATTCCAATATTAGAGAGCGGGTAACCATAATTAATCTAAGCCTGCAAATCCTAGATGCCGAATAACTTGAAGACGCCGTCAGATGGATAAACGGATGATTACTAATGAGCATTAACAAACCTTGTGACTCTGGCAATCAACGTAACCAACATCACGGTAACCTCAAGTACAACAGGTAAACCAATATGCCCAGCAATAAGGTTGGGTTGTTTTAATGGTGGTAACGTCATGTTGAAGCTTGAAAATATTAAGGTCAGCTACAAGCTGACCGCTATTATCGCGGTTGCAATTGTTGGCTTATTGAGCTTACTGTTCATTGCAACTAGCGCGCTGAGAAGTAACTTAGTCGTAGAGCGTGAAGCGAGGTTGAACGCAGTTATCGATACTCTCCTCTCACAAATCTCACACCTTCAGAAAACACTCCCCGAAGACGAAGCTAAATCACAGGCGAAAATACTCATCAACAACACACGTTTTGACAGCAACAACTATCTTTTTGCTATCGATGAGTCTCGTTACACCATTGCCCATCCGATTCGCACTGATTTGGTTGGCAAACAGATGGGAAGCCCAGGAAAAGATACGCAAGGCGAGTTTTGGTTCACTATGGTTGAACTTGGCAAAAATGGTCAACAAGGCACGTTGACATATCCTTGGCAGACTAACAGTGGAACACCCGCAGAGAAATTATCGGCAGTCCACGGGTTTGCGCCGTGGCATTGGATTATCGGCTCAGGCATGCTCATCAATGACATTGAAGAGGCAATCAACAAACAGATCCTCAAGATGGGAGGAGCGACATTGGCAGTTGTGTTTGTGATGGCAACGCTTGGGGTGGTCATCAGCCGAGCCATCATTATGCCGTTAGAGTCCATTAAAGAAGTCATGAAAAAAGTGGCAAGCGGCGATTTAACCGCACAAGTCCCAGTAATGGGAGAAGATGAGATTGGCATTGTGGCATGTCGTATCAATGACAGTGTAAGCGCAGTGCGTTTAGCATTAATCGAGTCGGTCACCTCAGCAAACCTGCTTGCAGAGGCCGCCATTCGCATCGCTTCTTCTGCGGAAGAAACTAGCCAAGCGGTGACCAGCCAACGTGACCAATTAAGTCAGCTCGCAACCGCGATGAATGAAATGAGTGCGACAGTTGCCGATGTTGCAGGCCATGCAGAAGAGACAGCAAGAGACACATTGGATGCCAGCAAAGAAGCCGGCTTAGGCGATAAAGACGTACATTCCAGTGTGGACAGCATTAAAGCGCTCTCAAAAGAGCTGGAAGTGGCTACTGAGCAAGTGCACAAACTCAAAGAAGGCGTGATGCAAATCAGTGAAGTTACCACAGTGATCAGCGGCATTTCTGAACAAACCAATTTACTTGCACTAAATGCAGCGATTGAAGCCGCACGTGCTGGAGAACAAGGTAGAGGATTCGCAGTGGTCGCCGACGAGGTCAGAAATTTAGCTAGCCGTACCCATCATTCCACTGACCAAATCCAAACCACCATTAACCGCTTACAGCAACTGGCCGTTAGTACATCAAACGCGATGCAAAAAAGCCAAGATCTCGCTTATAACAGTGTGGAGCGGGCAGAAAATGCAGGCAGCGATCTTTCCTTGATCGTCAGTCATATTCAGCATGTGAGTGATAAAGCAATTCAAATCGCCACTGCGGCAGAAGAACAAAGTGCAGTGGCCGAAGAAATGAACCGTAACGTCAGTGGCATTAACGATTCAGCATTGGAGATGTCACAATCGGCAAACTATTTGGCAGAAGAGAGTGAAACCTTGGCCGCTCTTTCACGCCAATTAGACGAAAGAATGAAAAGCTTTAAACTCTAAGGTGTGATTTTACAAAAATAGGCCTCACCCACTGTATGGTGAGGCCTATTGTCATCAGTTTACCGACCATTGAGATAATGAACGTTTAAAGTCTTCATAGCCAAATTCATTCAGTTTCTGAAGCTCTCCTGTACTGCGTTGACAATACACGGAAGGCATTTTAAGGCCATTAAACCAATTCAATTTCACCATGGTATAGCCCGCGCTATCCATGATATGCAACCGCTGACCAATCGATAATGGCTGTTCAAATGAAGCCACACAAAATTGATCACCCGCTAAGCAAGAACACGAGCCAATGACATACTCATGTTCACCGTTCGCACTCGCTTCTAAGATAGCCGCTGGCTCTTTGTAAATCAGTGTGTCTAAACGATGCGCTTCAGTTGCCGAATCAACAATCGCTGTTTTCATGCCATTTTCAACGATATCGACGACAGTCACCACTAAATCAGCCGTTTTCGTGATGATCGCCTCACCCGGTTCAAGATAAAGCTGAACCTGATGCTTTTCTGAAAAGGC
The DNA here is from genome assembly GCF_029478525.1 of Vibrio sp. 1151_11. Classification (NCBI taxonomy): domain Bacteria; kingdom Pseudomonadati; phylum Pseudomonadota; class Gammaproteobacteria; order Vibrionales; family Vibrionaceae; genus Vibrio; species Vibrio sp. 1151_11. The sequence goes on from NZ_SHMN01000015.1 coordinate 52,049, forward strand.
CTTAAGCGCTAATGCTAATTTTTCTAGCGGATAACCAGGCCAAGTGAAGAACACACCACCGCCTAGGCTGACCCAATCTAACTTATCCAGATATTGGCCAAAACGCTCAGAGATCGAATCTAATAACGCAATGAACGCATCAGCATCTTTGTTCTCACAGTTCATATGGAACATCACGCCATTGATAGTATCGAACATTGAGTTATCAATATGGTCTGTTTGAACACCTAAACGAGAAAACTGACGTGCGGGATTGGCAAGATCTTGCCCAGCGTAACTCACGCCGGGGTTTAAACGTAAACCCAATGACGCCTTGCCTTCAACTAAATGACGGTAAGCGGCCAACTGGGATTGCGAATTAAAAATCATTTTGTCGCAAATATCGGCCACTTCTTTAACATCAGCTTCACTGTAGCCAACGCTATAGGCGTGAGTTTCACCACCAAACGTTTCGTAACCTAATTTTACTTCAAATGGGCCACTGCTGGTTGTGCCATCTAGGTAAGGTTTGATGATGTCAAACACTCCCCAAGTAGAGAAGCATTTTAAAGCTAAGACGAGTTTGACGCCCGACATCTCTTTGAGCTGCTTCGCGATTTCTAGGTTCGCGATCAACTGTGATTCATCAATCATAAAATAGGGCGTTTGGAGTTCGCTTTTTTGCATCTATTTATCACTCTCAAATTGAAGAAAGCCGACACATCTGCATCGGCTTAACTATCGAAAACTCTTATTTTAGAATTTTAATCTCTGGTTGCCCGATATCGAGCTCTTGAACATGCCAATCCAAACCTAATTTCGGCATCGTTTCTAAAAACAGATCAGGGTCAAGCTGCTCTAGGTTAAACACGCCCGCTTGTGCCCAATGCCCTTGGAAATACTGCAATGCCGCAGTAATGGCAGGAACGCCCGTGGTGTAAGCGATGGCTTGGTGCTCTACATCATGGTATGCCACTTCATGGTCTGCATTATTGTAGATAAAGACACTGCGCTGTTTACCATCCTTCCAACCTTGCACCCAAGTACCAATACAAGTCAGGCCTTTGTAACCAGGAGCCAAAGAGGTTGGGTCTGGCAGCATCGCTTTAAGCACTTGAAGTGGTTGAACCACAGTACCATCTTGCAGCGTCAATGGGTTTGGACTCAATAAACCAATATCACGCATGCAATTGAAATAGTTGAGATAACGATCGCCAAAACCCATCCAAAATTCAATACGTTTGGCCGGAATAAACTCTTTCATCGAACGCACTTCATCGTGCGACATGGAGTACACCTTGTGCTGGCCGCACTGAGGAAAATCAAATTCTAGCATTCGTGAATGGCAAGGAACACGCTGCCACTGCCCTTCTTCCCAATAGAAAGAGTCGCCTTGAATCTCTAACATATTGGTTTCTGGATCAAAGTTAGTCGCAAATTTCTTGCCGTGATCGCCTGCATTAATGTCCATCACATCAATACTGTCGATTTCGTCAAAGAGGTGCTTCACCGCATACGCGGCAAACACGCTGACCACGCCCGGGTCAAAACCAGCACCGAGAATGGCGGTAATGCCTGCTTGCTTAAATTTTTCACGAAATGCCCATTGAGGATCATACGCTTCAGGCACTTGTTGACCTTCAGAGCAAAGGTCAACAGCAACCGATGTATCTAGATAGGAAATCTTGGCTTGATAACATGCTTCCATGATTGGCACGTTTACCCAAGGAGGGCCAGCGTTGATCACAAGATCAGGCTGGACTTCTTTAATTAATGCAACTAACGAGGCTACGTCATCCGCCTTGACGGTGCGTGCCTCAAGTTTTTTAGTTGGATCTTTAAGGTTATTTTTTCCTTTGATCGATTCAATGATCTTCTCGCACTTTTCAAGAGTACGAGAAGCAAGAACAATATCACCGAGTATGTCGTTGTTTTGGGCCGCCTTATGTGCGACAACCCAGCCAACGCCTCCCGCGCCAATTTGTAAAATAGACATGGTTGTTTGTATTCCTTTATGCCTTGGCTAGCTCAGAGGCTAGTACTTCAATCTTATTAAGTAATGCTTTGAAATCTGACAGTTGTAAGCATGGGTTTAAAATGGTGAATTTAAGCGCTGTTTTGCCATCCACAATCGTCTCGCCCAACACCGCGACACCACGTGTCAATGCTTCTAAACGCAACGCTTTGTTCAACTCGTCAAAATCTACCGCTTGTTTATCCACGGAACGGAATAACACGGTGGAGAGCGCAGGCTCAGCCAAGAGTTCAAAAGCATCGTGATGCTGAACTAAATCTGCCACTTGCAGTGTTTGTTCTAGCAGATGATCGTACATTTCACCCAAAGCCTTAGGGCCTACATTTTGCATTGTCATAAACACTTTCAATGCATCAAAACGCTTGGTCGTAGAAATAGATTTATCCACCAAGTTTGGCAGTTCATCATGTTCACGGTTAAGGTAATCCGCATGATGCAGTAGATACTTGAAGTGACTTTTATCTTTGAGCAACACCGCGCCACAACTGATCGTTTGGAAGAACAATTTATGGAAGTCGACGCTGACCGAGTGCGCACGCTCAACGCCTTGCAAACGTGCTTTATGGCTACTTAGAACCAATGCGCCGCCGTATGCTCCATCCACATGCATCCATAGATCATGTTGCTGTGCTACATCCGCGATCGTCGACAGATCATCAATCGCACCGTGATCCGTTGTGCCTGCCGTTCCAACAATAGCAAAAGGAATAAGACCTTCCGCTTTCGCTTGTGCAACAACCGCTTCCAGTTTGGTGACATCCATTGTGCCGTTTGGATTCGCATCAACCGCCAAAATGGCTTTCTCGCCCAACCCCATCCAAGAGGCCGATTTTTGCACGGTGAAATGCGATTTTTTCGAGCACACAATACGCAGCTTATCGGCATACTCAGGTAAGCCCAGCTTTTGAATAGAATGACCACTTAATTTATCGGCAATCCAATCACGAGCTAACATTAAACCCATTTGGTTACTTTGCGTGCCACCACTGGTGAAAATACCATCCGACTGAGCGCCGAGTTCGTATTTCTCACACATCCAATCAATCACTTTCTGTTCAACATAGGTAGCAGAAGACGATTGATCCCATGAGTCCATGGACTGGTTTAATGCACCAATCATCGCTTCAGCCACTACTGATGGCATCAAGGGTGGCGTGTGCAGGTGAGCAATACAATCTGGGTGTTGAACGATAATGGAATTTTTGGCTACCAGATCTGCCATTTCAGAGATCACATCCTTCAATGGCGCATTTTTGTTATCCAAATCTACTGCGTAAATCGCTTCTTCAAGCTGCTTTGGATCCAAACCTGAATAAGGCGCTTTGGCTTGTTCAAAAACAGCTTTCATCGCAGAAGTGGCATGGTTCATCACATCGGCAAATTCATTGCTGCCCATTTCACCAGTTTGGATAAAATGCTTCTTCCACGCTTGATTTTCTGGCTCTGGATCTTTCTCGCCGCCACCTGCGGCTAAAATCGCCGCTTCAAGAGTGCGCAGGGCAAAATCGATCTGCTCGAATGAGATGATAATCGGTGGTAAGAAACGAATAACGGATCCTTCACGGCCACCTTTTTCAACCATCAACCCACGCTCAAGTGCTGCGCGTTGGATAGCGAGTGTTAATTGACCATCGGCCATTGGCTCGCCAAATTTGTTCATTTCACCGTTTGGTTTACGAATCTCGAGGCCGAGCATCAAACCTTTGCCACGAACTTCCGCAATACAATTCACGCGGCGTTGAATCGCTTCAAGACCTTGGCGTAGGTACTGACCCGCGACATTAGCGTGTTCAACGAGGTTATCACGTAAAATAATTTCTAACGCTTTCGCACCAGAAACCATGGCCAATTGGTTACCACGGAACGTGCCTGTGTGCTCACCCGGTTTCCAAGTATCGATTTCTTTCTTGAACACAAGAATAGACATTGGTAGACCACCACCAATGGCTTTAGATAAGCAAAGAATATCAGGACAAATACCAGACTCTTCAAATGCAAAGCGGTAACCCGATTTACCCACGCCACATTGAATTTCATCGAAAACTAATAAAATACCGTGTTCATCACAGATACGGCGTAGCTCACGCAGCCAGAATGCTGGAGCGGGAATGACGCCACCTTCACCTTGAACAGGTTCAACAATAATGGCCGCCGGTTTCATGATGCCTGCTTCGTCATCGTTCAGCAGACGTTCGATGTAGCGAATGCTCGCTTTGGCACCTTCATCGCCCCCTAAACCAAACGGGCAGCGCAAGTTGTATGGGAATGGCATAAAATGCACATCCGACATTAATCCTGTGCGACGAGCTTTAGTATTCAGGTTGCCCATCATGCCCATCGTTCCGTTGGTCATACCGTGGTAAGCACCGCGAAACGCAAACATGGTGTTACGACCCGTTGTCTGCTTCACTAGCTTGATAGCCGCTTCAACGGCATCCGCACCAGAAGGTCCACAAAATTGAATCGCGGAATTTTTTGCAAACTCTTCAGGCAAAAATGCTTTTACTTGCTTGATGAATTTGTCTTTAGCGTGCGTTGTCATATCCAATGTCTGATATGGCAGACCTGAATCTAACTGCTCTTTCAGTGCTTGGTTGATCTCTGGATGGTTATACCCAAGCGCCAACGTTCCCGCGCCCGCTAAGCAGTCGAGGAAAATTTGTCCGCGCGTATCTTCTACTAACGCACCATAAGCTTGCTTGATGGCAATCGGTAGACGGCGTGGGTATGAACGAACTTCAGATTCATGCTCAATTTGATCGAGTAGAATTTGGTCCGGTGTGAGATCATAAATACCTTCAACAACAGGTACCTGAGATGAAAAAATGTTTGCGATAGTGTTATCGACTTCAAAGGCTGTGCTCATTTCCCTTCCCCTTGAATGTGAAAATTTCCGTCTATTTCCTTGGTTTGGTTTGAATATAAGGAAATATGACATAGCAATAAGCTCCGTATTAGCCAAAAGGCAAAAACGGAAATTGGTTCATCGTCTTCGATGAAAGATTACTAAATCAAAGAATCAAGGTTCGGTGATAGAACTGTCTTCAAGCACAGGGCATAGAGGAAGTACAAAGCTGATTAACGTCAGTGTGTTAAGTGATGATGAGTTCAATGTTGGGTTTCCCATTCACATGCAGCTCCCGCTGCAAGAGTATCCCGTCTATCAACAAAAGGACTTGCTGATACCTACCCTACGTAATGTCACAATCAGCCTGAATGGTCATTACGCGTGTCCCCCAGAAGCTACTGTCCGAGATTGGTGCGAAAAATATCAAAAAATAATTACGCTGGCAATAATTTTCAATAAATCGATAAAAACTTAAATTTTCTATTGATTAAGAATATTGATAAATCAAATGGTTAGTTTATAAAATGAATCAGCCCTCGTATTACGGAGGGCTGATTATTCTTATGCGTTTTTTGGCAAAGATAAACGAAGCAATATATAGCCTACAATCGCGGCAGTGGTTGAGCCCATTAATATACCGAGCCGTGCAAACGTATCAAATTCAGCATTGGTCGGTCCAAAAGCCAATGACGAGATAAAAATCGACATTGTAAAGCCAATACCACATAGCACTGACACGGCAAAAATATGCTTGAAATTGATCCCTTCAGGCAATTTAGCGACACCGAGTTTCACCGCAGCCCAACTGAAGGTAAAAATACCCAATGGCTTACCAATAAATAGGCCAAGAGCCACGCCCAAAGGCAACATTGACGTGAGGCTAGATACGGAGATCCCTTCCAGTGAAATCCCGGCATTGGCAAATGCGAACAATGGCAGAATACCAAAAGCGACATACGGGTGTAGCGCATGCTCAAGATGCTTTAGCGGAGAATATTCGCCTTTATCACCTTTCAGCGGAATAGCAAAACCAATCACTACACCAGCCAAGGTTGCATGAACACCAGATTTAAGTACGGCAAACCATAAAATCGCACCGACAATTAAGTAAAGGCTGATTTTGGTAACATGCTTGTTGTTTAGTATAAAAAGCACACCAGTCATTAAGAAACCGACGGTTAACGCAATGGTAGAAAGATCACCGCTATAAAATAGCGCAATAATGACCACAACCCCTAAGTCATCAATAATCGCAAGCGCCAGCAAGAACACTTTTAAGCTGATCGGAACACGTTTACCCAATAGCGCCATAATACCTAGCGCAAACGCAATATCAGTGGCCGCTGGGATCGCCCAACCTTGAATCGCTTGTGCATCACCAGCCGTAAACAGCACGTAAATTAATGCTGGAGCAAGCATGCCGCCGACGGCTGCAATGGCTGGGAAAATAGCCGTTTCTTTGGATTTAAGAGCACCTTCCAACAATTCACGTTTGACTTCTAAACCAATCAACAAAAAGAATACGGCCATTAAGCCATCATTGATCCAATGCGACACTGACATTCCAAACACGTAGGAATGTAAAAAAGATTGGTACACATCATTTAGCGGTGAGTTAGCAATCATCATTGCAATTGCAGCAGCAATAACCAGCAAAATACCACCTGCTGATTCCATCTTGAAAAAGTCGCGAATCACATCACTCATGATATCGTCCTTATAGTTATGCATGTTAATAAATCATTAACAAATGAATATGACAGAGTTTATACAGTAGCTGATAGAAGTAAAAATCGCTTGTTCAGATATTAAGAATCGGAATTTCCGAGTCAAGCATAACAATACAACGTATATTCCTTGGTTTTCACTATTTTCCCATTGCTAATTAGTTTTCATACATAACAATTTTACAACAAAATAAAAAAAGATCACAAAAACACAAAAGGTCAAGAACAACTTGACCTTTAGATTCCGTAAATATTTGAACTTAGTTGCTCGTTAGCTGCATGAAACCCGTCACCTTATGACTACCATCGGTGATAATTGGGCCTTCCCAATAAGGGATCAGAAAGGGTGACCACAGATCGCGATTCACCGCTTTCGTCACCAGATGAATATTATATTTAGGGATGTTTACCACCCATTGTAACGGGATGTCACGCTCATTCTCCGACGCGGCAGAAACGACAGGAACTAAATCAATTTCATCAGCAGATAGTGCGATCGTGGTGCCCGAATCTTTCACAATTGCCCCAAACAAATAGGGCTCTTGCTGAAAATAACGATGGCGATTAACCAATAAGGTTGTTTTGCTATCGAGTTTAACGAACAACTTATCCCATCCCTGTTTAGCGTTAGGCAGTAGATTATTACCCCACTCCTTGCTCAGCCATGCATTACCTGTGACTTGAATGGGTTGAGAGTTAACACCTAAGTTGAGCACACCTTTGACCTGCAAAAACGGTGCTTGGAGACTATATGAGGCTAAAGAGAGTGAATCATGCTTTTTTTGGTATCCCTGCTGACCAGGTAATACAAATGGCCCGGAAAGGTTATTTTTTAATGAGAGTGAAAACGTGTCCGTCGCTACGTCTAATACTCCAGGAAATGGAGTCGTCCCCGGTGCGCGCCAGTTCCAATTATCAATCCACATTTTAAACGGCTTTAATTCTAAGCCGGCTTGACCAATTCCGCCCCGCGCAATCCGCTGTTCACGCCAGACTTCATTCTTTGAAGAGATCACCACATAAGCAAGATAAAGCTGAGGACTAAGCCATCCATTGGCATCTCGAGCTTCATTAGCGAGACGAAAATAACTCCACTGGATCCCATATTGCTGCCCATGTTCATCACTGACATTCGCAAAGTAATGCCACCACTCATGTTCAAAACCTTGATGAAAATTGAAATCTTGAGGAAGTCGTACCGGGCGATTAGGAAGCACGAGCTCGAACGGGTGCTCTTTCGATATTGATGATGTATCCATTTGCTTAGAAGCTGTTTCAGAAACAGCATATTCTGAAATCGTTTGCTGCGTCTGCCAATACTGGTGCCACGAATAGAGACCGAACAATACAGCAATCAACAAAGAGCAAAAAAGTACGAGGTATCGTTTCATCATTTATAACGCGTCTCTAAATGAGCTAATCGGTGGCCTTCTGACCAAACGAATAACCGGGATTGCGCCTGCGCACATCAAGGTCACCATCGCCCATGCTGCCGTTTTCAAATACTCCCCGGGGATCAACTGCAGTTGGATTGTCCAACCAAAGGATTGTTTAATCACGATGTCCACCACAAGACGAGCGAGTGCAAGCCCTAACGGCATTGCAATCACGAGCGCTATCGCCCCAAAAACACATAATTGCAAGCTGCCAATCACCACCAGCTCTTTACCAGAAACACCCAAACAACGCAGTAGCGAAACATGTCGCTGGCGGGAAACCTCTCCGGCTAACGTAGCAAAGAAAATACCACACACGGCAATCAACAAAGTAATACGCCCGAGCGTATCGGCGATGGCAAAGGTTCGGTCAAACACCCGCATCGCTTGAGTGTGGATGTGATTGTTATCAAAAATCCGCTCAGGGCCCAACCTAAATACCGATTCTAGTCGCTTCTTTAATCCTTGGTCATTCACACCTTCGTGCAAAACCACTCCTAGCGCCACATTTCCCGTACTGGCAAACGCAAATAACCAATTTTGGTGTGACAATAAGACCTGGTGGTAAGGGTTACCATAATCGTAATACACCCCCACGACTTGCCACTTTTGGCCCAAAGGCTCAGAAAGGTCAATAAAATCACCAGGCTTAATGCCTAATTTAAGCGCCATGGATTCACTGATCATCAAACTCTTTGAATGGTGTAAATCATACCAATAGTTAGGAACAGCGAGTTTAACCGTCAACGAGTCTAACTCACCATCGGAGATACCTGTGCTGACCACTTGCAATGCACCTTTGTCAGTGGCGAAATCTTTTTCCCAACGCCACCAAACATCATTGACCTCAGGCTGCGCTTTCAACCAACTGCTCATTCTTGATGCCGAACTGTTGGTAGGATAGATATAAATATCGGCCGCTAAACGTTGGTTTAACCATTTTTCAGTAGTGTCTCTAAAGCTACCAACCATGGTTTCAATGCCAATATTCGCCGCCATAGCAATCATAAATGCCATAGTTGCGACACCGCGATAGCTCATACTAGCGGCTGCATCGGCAAAGAACCAACGCGCTTTTACCCAAGCGAGTGAGTAGGAAAAACTGTTGAACAGCGTCCAAATAAGATAAGGCGTAAACAGCGCAACACTGAGTAACATCAACGCAATAATTGCAAAACCAGAAAGTTGCGTTTGTGGAACTTGATACACGGCAATCGCCGCGACAGTCAATGCGCAAGCAACAAGGGCTTGCAGGCGAAATTCTGTGCCAGCAAATCGAAGCAAAGAGAGACGAGCCGAAAGACGAATAGGCTGCGATTTTAGCAACCGGACGAGGGGCCAAGCGCACGCCGCGAATGCACCAATCAACGCCATGGCTAAACTGTAACTACTCCACTGCCAATTCCAGCTAATCGATAAACCGACATTAGCATCATACAAGTCACCCAAACTGGCTGAAACCGCTGGAATAAGTTGATTGGCCAATAATAACCCCAATCCGTTACCGCATATCCAGCTAAGCAGGACCATGCCAAACAACTCAATCACCAATGCTTGGGTAAGCTGCCAGCCAGAAACGCCCGCTTGCCGTAATAACCCGACTAAAGGTTGACGCTGGATTAAAGATAAAGACATGGCTTGGTAGAATATGAATAGCCCGACCAAAAATGCCAACATACCCATTGCATTGAGATTGAGATGAAAAGCACGCGTGAGTGATTCCAGCTCAGTGCGAGAACTACGGACTAGCGTCAAACCATTAGGTAAATTATCTTTTAGTCTTTTCAGTTTCTCTGGCGGCATATCACCACAAGCAATAACAGATAAGCCCGAACTTTTCTTGAGCATACGCACCAAGGATAGATCCGCAATAACGCGTGTGCCGTTGATGAGATCTTGTTGATCGATCTGAATAGGACCTAACTTTGATTCATCATCAAGCACGATAAAATCACCCGTTTGCCAACCTTGGAGACGAGCGAGATCAACACTCACCAGAATAGGATACGGCGGATTCATCAATGATAATGTCGAAAATTCCGATAAAGGAAGGCCGCTATTGGTTGGCAACATCGCGACGGGATCAAGCCCAATCAGCGAAATATCCGTGCCATTTTTTGTCGTCAAACGATGGTTTTCAAAAGGAGCGCACTGAGAAAATCCATCACGGCGCAACTGAATATAGAAACCTTGGGGGATTTTATTGGCAATATGCTTGGAACGAATACGATAAGGTAATGGATTAGAAAACAGCTTTTCGCCATGTTCATAACTTTGACGAGCATGCTGGTTGATGGCCGTCACTCCCACCAACAATGAAACGCCAAGCGTTAAACCCAGCCATACTAGAATGATTTGTAAAGTATAACGCCGATAATGACCAAGTAGCGCCTTAACTACGGGCCATAACATGCAACAACCCTCCTTGTAAACGTACGCGACCATCCATATGCTGCGCGACTTTTTCACTGTGCGTCACCAATAATAACGTGCAATCCAGCTGGCGAGTTAAGGTCGTCAATAAACGCATCACCGCCTCGGCATTACGCTCATCAAGACTACCGGTTGGTTCATCTGCTAATAAAATCTTAGGCTCCATGTACAAGGAGCGCGCGATCGCAGCACGCTGCTGCTGCCCACCAGAAACCTCTTCAGGGTATCGGCCTAGCAACGGCATTAAATCAAGCGAAGAAAGAATTTGACGCAGTAAACCTTGGTCTTCCGGCATTCCTTTCAACTGACGACAAAAGCGAATATTATCCGCGAGATTGAGGCTGGGAAGAAGATTAAACTGCTGAAAGATATGACCAATGTTATTTCGGCGATAAGCGGTACGCTTATTTTCTGACCTGTCATGCATGGCAAAACTTGGAAACCAAATTTCGCCAGAGTCGACAATATCTAATCCGGCAATAAGGTTGAGTAATGTACTCTTACCCGAACCACTTTCACCCATCAATGCGATTTGGTCGCCTCGGTTTAATGTTAACTCTGCCCCCTGCAGCACGGGATGAAATTCATCGCCATCTAGATAGCCTTTACACAGGTTGGTCAGCTGTAACATCAAATCGCTCGCAATCGACTAAAATTGGATTGTGAATCTACACTAATTCTCCTGCAGTAGAAAGCATTTTGGATACCGGATCACATTATGTGCATCAAATTGCACCACCTAACTGCGTTGTGTCTAATTTTCAATCAAATTTCGCATCCACTTCTTGCTTTTCATTCGATAAAGAGAACCGCCCCATTTAATCAACTCTTCAACGAGAAACAATAAATAGATGGCTTCAGGCTTAGCACCAAGCACAATCGCACAAAATGCGGCTAACGGAATACCGATCAGCCACTGCGCGACTAAATCTTGATAAAGACAAAACTTTACGTCACCGCCAGCTCGCAACACGCCAACAATCACCGTCATTGGAATGGAACGTAAAATGATGCCAAGGCTCAGTATCACGATAAACTCTTCAGATAAAGCACGGGTTTCATCCGTCAAGGCGGTGAAAGAGTTCAGGATAGGGATCTGCACCACATACAAGGCGGCAGCGACGATCACGCCTACAAGAAGGCTGATGATAGTTAAACCTAAGGCTTGATAATAAACAGCATCGTACTGCTTAGCGCCAAGTCGGTTACCGACTAAAACCGCAGCCGCATTCGACATCCCAATCAGTAAACTCAATGAAATCGATTCTACTGGCGTCATCACCGATAACGCCGCTAACCCTTGCACACCACTCTGCCCCATGATGGCATGATAGACAAATAAACCGCCTGCCCATGCTAGGAAATTAAAGGTAGTTGGCAACGAAAGCTTCAAAAAACGAGAAATGGTAGGCCATTCAATGATGGCTCGGATATCGTCAATTCCAAACGCTAACAGATGTTTCTTGGCATAGAGGTAACCGTATAAACACGCAACTTCAATAAAACCACTGAGCACGGTAGCAATCGCCGCACCTTCGATTCCCATTGCGGGAAAACCCAATTTGCCGAAAATCAGCACCCAGTTTAAAAACACATTTGAAACAATACCAATACCGCTAAAAAACGTGCTGAGCCCCGGTTTATGCATCGCTCGCAACCCTACCGCCATACTACTGACGCAAGCTACAGCAAACATACTGAGTGAGGTAATAATCAAATATTGGCTACCTAGCGCATTAACGGTCTCGGAATCCGTGGTTAGTGCCATGATTTGACTTGGAAACAGTAAAAATAGTGCCACCGTCATGACAGCAAATAGGTTAGCGACTAACCACGTAAGTGCGGTACTTTCTCGCACGCCCTGTTTGTTTCCTGCGCCCCAATACTGAGCTGTTAACAGTGCGCCTCCGGTTGTCACGCCCACTAGCATGATGGTGGTGACAAAAGTTGCTCTAGCGGCAACGCCTACCGCAGCAATTTCAGCCTCACCTAATTGCCCTAGCATCAAAACATCCACTAGACCACGGCTAGAAAACATAATACTTTGCAAGGTGATCGGCAGAGCGATAGCCATTAAGCGACGGAAAAAATCGCCTCTTGTATGTAACACGATTTGCGAAAAAACAGACAACCGATCACCTCAAATTCAACACATTGATAGCACAGGAAAAATGAAGTCGCTATTATACGTCTGTGAGCATAATCTAACCATCTTATTTGAAGGGACCGTCATGAAAAAAGTGTTAGTACTCGGCGCATCAGGCTATGTCGGCTCACAACTGTTACCTTTGCTATTAGCGCAAGGTTTTCAAGTAACGGCCGCAGCTAGGCACATTGACTACTTAACCTCACGTGCCATATCTCATCCCAACCTTACCTTGCGTTATTTAGACCTTACCGATAAAGAGGCAACACTTGCACTTATCCCACAATTTGAACTGGTTTATTTTTTAGTGCACGGTATGGCGCAAGGACATGATTTCGTCGACTATGAATTGTCGTTAGCGGAAAACGTTAAACAAGCCCTTGAGGTTAGCCAGGTCAAACACCTGATCTACTTAAGTGCGATTCAGCCACAAACCGGAAACTCAGAGCACCTCAAAGCACGGAAAATGACCGGCGATCTACTTAGGAAAAGTCCTGTACCAGTGACCGAATTAAGAGCCGGTGTCATTCTTGGACCGGGATCAGCCGCATTTGAAATCATGCGTGATTTTGTTTACAACTTACCGATGCTCATCACTCCCAAATGGGTTAATTCCAAAGCAAATCCGATAGCGCTGGAAAACCTCAATCATTATCTACTTGAATTAGCCAATGAGCAGCCCGTTGCACACCAATTATTTGAAGTCGGTGGGCCTGACACCCTCTCCTACCGCGAACAATTTGCCATTATTTGTCAGGCAACGCAGAAACCATTTCGGTTATGGTCTACCCCACTATTAACCCCCAAAATGGCTTCTTACTGGCTAGGTCTTATCACCTCCGTCCCCTCGAATATTGGCAGAGCACTACTTGCCGGTTTAGATCATGATTACATTGCCGACTCACAAGCCATTGAAGCACGCTATCCCCAAAAACTGACCCCCTATCGTGACGTTGTCACCAAAATAATCGAGCATGAAGGGGAATTTACACGCTCGCAGGTGTGGGGATTTGATCCAAGTGCCCTACAGCGTTGGCAACCCGGTTTTGGCTACTATCCTAAACAGGCAGGAGCAACGATTCAGACCAGCGCTTCTGCTGAGGCTTTATGGGATGTTATCCGAACCATAGGAAGCCGCCAAGAAGGCTATTTTTTTGCCAATGTACTATGGCGTACACGCGAATGGCTCGATCTTTTATTCGGTGGTGGCAAACCTGTGCGCCGCTCCCCTTGTGGCCCGGAACTGCAAGTTGGCGATTTTATTGATTCGTGGAAAGTGATCCGCTGCCAACCTCAACAGTTTTTGTCTCTTCTTTTTGGGATGAAAGGCCCAGGGTTAGGGCGATTGGAATTTACCATTAAAGATCTAGGCGAAACGCGAGAACTCAATGTGACCGCATGGTGGCACCCCAAAGGATTCTTAGGGTTACTTTACTGGTTCGCGATGATGCCTGCCCACCTTTTTATTTTTAATGGCATGGTCAAAGCCATCGTCAAAAAGGCACAAAAAAAGAGCTAGCGAAATCGCTAGCTCTGCAACTTATTGGGTTTCAATTCCATACTAATCAATAGGAAAGCCTAATGGAATTTCAGCCAATTGCACGCCATGGTTGCTTGGGTATATCAAATACTCACCATGATATTTCACATTCGACTTATAATCGGTACGTTTGTGCACCATAAAGCCAGCACTGCTGGCCTTTTCGACGAAATCAGCATGATGGCCCCGCACAAACCAGTTCATCGGCTTCACGAGCAGTTCACCATCAAAGCATGATTCACACTGATTTGCGCACAAAGCCAATGAGTTTTGCCCATCGGTAAAAAGCTGTAATTTGCCCTCATTCACCAATGGATCACATGTTGTCACTTCCCAGTGAGCCGCTTCCATGAATTCCAAAAACGCGTCAATTTTCTTATCGGTAATGATGTTATCCGCGTCTTGCGCAAAAAACTTACCGTAAAATGCTGAGATGCGTTTGAAGATAAACAGTAATTCAGATTGGTTGCCTTTCGAACGTCCAGCTTTCTGCCAACGATTTAAATCATCCACCACACAGCGATGAAATCGCTGTGCTTTCAATGCCTTACTCACCCAATGTACCAAAAAGTGATTATTAGCTAAAGGCGCATTCACCAGCTTATTCGCTTGGTGTTCTGCTGTTAACTCTTGCAGCGCTGTATTCACTACACGTTGAATTTCGAGGTAATACTCTGACATTACGCCTTTCTTCCTAATGTCCAATAAAAAAGAGATGAAAGTACCGAGCACGCCGTCATGACCACAATCATCGGCCACTCAACATCACTAGGCATCATCGCGACAATCGCTGCAACCACTGAGCCTGTGCCAAAACGCAACGTTCCAGCCAGTGAAGAAGCGGTACCCGCCATTTTCGGATAACCACTTAACAATAATCCCATTGAATTACTGCCTATCGTTGACAATGTACCAATAAAAAGCACCACAAAAGGCACAATACCCCATAAACCAAGGTTGAGTAACCACGCGATAAATAGCCCGATACCTGCGCACAACTGAATCAACAAACCAAAGCGTAGCATGGCGTGGGAACCGACTCGTTTCACCATTCGACCATTCAAGCTGGTCATGATAATCATCGCGACGATATTGAGGCCAAACAGGTAACCAAATTGATCAGGATCGACTCCATAAATATCAATATAGACAAAAGAGCCTGCGGTCAAAAAGGCAAACATACCAGCAAAAGAGAAAGCACCAGAAAAAACAAGCCCCATCGCGACTGGGTTACGGCTTAACTGCACATAGTTGCGAATGGTATTTCGAAAGCGTAGTGGTTGACGATTTTCTGCACTGAGCGTTTCTGGAATTTTCCAAACCACGAGAGCAATCACCACCGCGGCAAAAATAGCCAACACCCAAAATATCGAACGCCAACCAAACCAAATGGCCAAGTGTCCGCCAATCATCGGCGCAGCTAACGGAGCAACGGTCATCACTAAGGTGACAAAAGACATGGCGCGGGCAAAATCTTCGCGATCAAACATATCACGCACCACCGCTTGAATAACCACAGCCGCCGCTGCTCCAGCAAAACCTTGCGCAGCGCGAACATACGTTAACGCTTCAATACCTTGCGTAGTCGCACTCACAGTGGCAGCAATACCAAACAGTAATACGCCGATCAGCAGCACTGGGCGACGGCCATAACTGTCGGCTAGAGGACCATGCAATAGTTGGCCTATCGCAAAACCAGCGGTATAAGCGGTCAGCGTCATTTGTACCGCTCCAGCACTCACACCGAGATCTTTAGCAATCGCTGGCATGGCTGGCAGATACATATCAATCGCCAGCGGCGTTAATGCGCCAATCGCGCCTAATACTAAGAAGAGTAAAAAACTAATGTGCGGCGTATTATTCGCTGTAACAGGTTGAGATGAAGTCATAGTTCTCCAGATAAATAAGGAATGAAGTTGCAGTAAAGCTAGGCCGTTCAAGCCCCAATAGAAGCCACTTCTTGGTCAGTCAAATAACGGTATTCACCGGGCTCTAGTGCCTCATCTAGCACAATATGACCAATGCGCTCACGATGAAGGCCAACCACTTTATTGCCTAAAGCAGCAAACATGCGTTTAACTTGATGGTATTTGCCTTCATGAATGGTCAGTAAACATTCATTCTCACCGACGACTTCCAATTGCGCAGGCAAGGTTGGCTCACGCTCATTACGCAGTTCAATACCCGTTAAGAATTGTTCGACATAATTCGCTTCAATAGGGTCTGCAAGCCAGACACGGTAGGTTTTGTCGCATTTGTGTTTTGGCGAGGTAATGCGATGAGACCATTGACCGTCATCGGTGATCAGAACCAAACCTGTGGTATCGACATCCAAACGTCCTGCAAAATGCAAGTCTTGAACATTCACTTCATCGAGCAAAATAAATGCCGTATGATTGAAGCCGTCTTCATGTGAGCAAACGTAGCCAGCGGGTTTGTGTAACATGATATAGCGCGGGCCATGCAAGATTAACTCACGGCCTTGCCACTCCACCTCACACTCCTGTGTCACCTGCAATGAACCACTTTTCTGCGTCTTACCATTTACTGTGACATCACCACTTTTGATGATCTTGGTGGCTTCTTTACGTGTCGCACCTAACGCATCACACAAAAATTTATCTAACCGCATGATTACCTCATCTAAATCAAGTCAGGTATTATACGCAGCTAAAATGAAATAGTTGATCTATTTCACTGTTTTTATCCAGCGTTCAACAAGAGAAAACGCGAGTTATGTACACACTTCGTCCTTATCAATCGGACTCGGTCAAAGCCGTGATCCACTATTTTCGTCATCACACTACGCCCGCCGTAATTGTACTACCGACGGGGGCAGGAAAAAGTTTGGTTATTGCTGAGCTGGCAAGGCTTGCCAAAGGACGAGTCTTAGTACTAGCGCACGTGAAAGAACTGGTAGAGCAAAACCATGCCAAATATGAGGGCTACGGTTTGCAAGGCGCGGTATTTGCGGCAGGTTTAGGACGAAAAGAGACCGATCAACAGGTCGTCTTCGCTTCGGTACAATCCGTGGTGCGCAATTTAGATGCCTTTAAAAATCAATTTTCATTACTGGTGATTGATGAATGCCACCGCGTACCGGATGAGAAAAGTAGTAGCTATCAAAAGGTGATCACCCATTTAAGCGAGCTCAACCCGGGGATTAAAGTGTTGGGGTTAACCGCTACGCCTTATCGTTTAGGCATGGGCTGGATTTATCAATACCATACTCGCGGCCAAGTGCGCAGTGAGGAGCCTCGCTTCTTCCGTGACTGTATTTTTGAGCTACCGATCCGTTATCTGCTCGATGAAGCTTTTTTAACGCCAGCGCGAATGGTTGATGCCCCCGTGCTCAGTTACGATTTTTCGCAGCTAAAACCCGCCAATACCGGGCGCTACAAAGAAGCCGAACTCGACATGGTGATTGAGCAATCGAAACGTGCCACACCACAGATTGTTCAACAAATCATCCAACTAGCACAGCAAAAACAGGGAGTAATGATCTTTGCGGCCACCGTTCGCCACGCTCAAGAAATTGTGCAATTACTGCCCAATAACGAAACTGCCATCGTCATTGGTGACACGCCGCCCCCTGAGCGCGACACCATCATCAAGCAGTTTAAACAGCGCCAAATCAAATTCTTAGTTAACGTGTCGGTATTGACCACAGGTTTTGATGCTCCGCATGTTGACCTGATTGCGATTTTACGCCCCACCGAGTCCATCAGTTTATATCAGCAAATTGTCGGACGTGGGCTACGCTTATCCGCAGGAAAAACCGAATGTTTGGTATTGGATTATGCGGGCAATAACTATGATCTTTATCAACCAGAAGTCGGTGAGCCAAAGCCAGATCCCAACAGTGAAATTATTACCATTCCCTGTCCGGCCTGCGGTTTTAATAACAACTTTTGGGGTAAACTCGATGCCGCTGGTTTTTTGCTTGAACACTATGGTCGACGTTGCCAAGGCTATTTTACAGACGAAGAAAGTGGCGAACGAGAACACTGTGGTTACCGTTTTAGAGCAAAATATTGCGGTGAGTGCGGGGCTGACAACGATATCGCCGCACGTATCTGCCATGAATGTGACGCAACACTGGTTGACCCTGATAAAAAGCTCAAAGAGGCACTCAACCTCAAAGATGCATTGGTTTTTGAATGTATCGAAATGGATTTGAATGTACACAAAGATGCAAGTGGAAAAGCGCAACTGCGCGTTACCTATCGTGGTGAGAACGATGCGCAAGTCCACGAATTTTGGCCACTAACCACCAAGAAACAAAAACAGGTGTTCCACGACCAATTTGTGCGACCACACCTAGCCGATAAGCATCGCCCTTTTGATCAATCTTCACCAAGCAAAGTAGTGGCTCATCAACACCGTTTTCGTCCACCACAATTTGTCATTGCGCGAAAAGTGGGACGATTTTGGAAAATGCGCGATAAGATCTTTGAAGATGAGCTACAAAACCGATGATTCACTTTCTATTCATGTAAGGTCATTTATACTCTGTTCATCTTATTTACAGGGGGCGCAACATGTTGTTCAAAAAGGGTAAAGCTTTCGCACACTTACTGCTGCTCTCATCATTATCCTTACCCACTTTAGCTGCGAGCAGTGATGTACACGATTGGGTTCAAGACACTTATAAGCCAGGAACCAAGGTAGAGATTGATGAGGATCAAGACGAGGTCTACGCGGCAGTTCAAAAAGGTTTAATTCATCCATTGTCTGAGCTTTATGCCACGATAGATAAAGAACTCAATGGCCGAGTTATCAAGGTAGAGTTAGATGAAGATGATGGTGAATGGGTCTACGAATTAAAACTGATGCATGACAACCGAGTTATCCGCGTAGAATATAATGCAAGCACATTAGAACTAATGGCTATTCGTGGCAGGAACCTACGCGACATCATCAAAAAATAGAGAATAACCATGAAAATATTGGTAGTCGAAGACGATCCTCGCCTTGGGGAACAAATTGTAGAAGCGCTTGAACAGACCGGCTGGGTGCCTGAATTATCACAAGATGGCATTGATGCACTCTATCGCGCTACATCAGAAGAGTGGGATGTGATTGTGCTCGACCTCGGTTTACCCAAGCTCGATGGGCTCACCGTATTGAAAGGCATTCGAGATGAAAACATTAATACGCCCATTGTGATCCTCAGTGCAAGAGACGGTTTGACTCAACGAGTCGAGGGCTTAAATGCAGGAGCAGATGATTACCTCACCAAACCATTTGAGATGGTGGAATTAACCGCTCGTATCCGCGCACAACTGCGCCGAGCATCAGGTAACGCTTCCCCTGTGATGCAAATCGGTGACTTAAGCCTTGATACTCGAACCTCTAAAGTGATGTGGCAAGGTCAAGCGGTGAGCTTGACGGCACTGGAATACAAAGTGGTTGCCTACTTCATGCACAATGCCGACAAAGTCATTTCACGGACTGAACTGGTGGAACACATCTACAAACAAGATTTCGATAGAGACTCCAACACCATCGAAGTGTTTATTGGCCGCATCCGTAAAAAAATCAATAACAACATTATCAAAACCGTGAGAGGACTGGGATACCAGCTTAATGCAAAATAAAACCTCGGCCTTAAAGCGCCTCAGTTTAAAAAGTCGTTTACTGCTCGCGGCAACGTTTTGGTTAGGTACCATGATTTTAGCGGCGGGAATTGGCATTCCCACACTGATCAAAGACTACCTAGTCAATGATGTGCAAAGTCAGCTACGTTTAGCGATGGATGAAATCACGGCGAACTTGGAAGCGACACCGCAAGGGAATCTAGTACTGTCGTCGCGCCTTTCCGACCCTCGTTTTAGCCAACCCTACAGCGGCCTTTATTGGACGGCCTCAAGCCATGATCAATCGCTTCGTTCTCGCTCATTGTGGGATAAGCGCCTTATCAGCGAAAAACATGGCTTGAAAAGCATCGTCAAAGGCGCAAGAGATGAAAAACTGATCGTCATTGAACAAATCATCTACTTACCAGACTTCCCTTCTCCTATCACCATTACCATCGGTCTTGATGAAGCGCCATTACAAGACACTTTAAACAGCGTAATTAGCCAATTGTGGATGATACTAGGTCTGCTCTTCAGTGGTGTATTGGTGCTGATTGGCTTGCAAGTCAGTTGGTCATTACGGCCGTTAGGGAAAATGCAAAAAGAGCTGGCCGCATTGCGCAAAGGTCAACAAGCCAGTCTCAGTGACGAGTACCCAAAAGAAGTCTTTCCGTTAGTCAATGATTTGAATGCACTGTTATTCCACTATCAAGAATTGCTTGAACGTGCACGTAATCATGCAGGCAATCTCTCTCACGCTTTAAAAACGCCGATTTCTGTACTGCGCAATGAGATCGATCATCTTGATTTCGCACAACAGCAGAAACTCAGAACACCGATTGAACAGTTACAAAAGCAGATTGACTACCATCTAGGCCGCGCGCGCATGGCTGGCTCAATGAATATTCTTGCGGTAAAAGCCAATCCAAGCGAACGGGTAGATGCTATTTCTATGGCATTTGACAAAATTTACGCACAGCGTGAAATCACGTTAGTTAATGAGTTGGATTCTGATCTAGAGGTTGCCGTTGACCCAACCGATCTCGACGAGATGCTCGGCAACCTACTGGAAAATAGCTACAAATGGGCAGCTTCTTTAGTTCGAGTTCACGCAAAAAATCGAGAAGAAGGCTGGGTAGAAATCCACATCGAAGACGATGGCCCAGGTATTGCTGAGCAAGATCTGGCCAAAGCGGTACAGCGTGGCGTGCGCTTAGACGAAACAACCTCTGGATCTGGGCTTGGGTTGAATATTGTCAGTGAAATGGCGCACAGTTATCGCGGTACGCTAACCCTATCGACTAGCACCATGGGGGGGTTAAAAACGGTGCTAACTTTTCGTTCGGTTTAATGGACGAAATCGAACTCGACATTAAGCAATAAAGACTGTCACGGTCCTTCGTAACACTGCAATAAATCGATGCTGCAAGGGATTTTCTATTGCCCCATCTTAGATAGAGTGCTAGTATCCGCGCTCGTTTTGTTAGTAATCATTGATTCACTATCAAAGCTATACCACATCAGCAAGGTCGCATTGCAGATGTGAAGTTTATTTTTACTAATTTGAGTGTAAAAACTATGAAATTCGAAGCAGTAGTACGTACTGAACTAGGTAAAGGTGCGAGCCGCCGCCTACGTCACGCGGGCCAATTCCCAGCAGTTGTTTACGGTGGTGAAGCAGCGCCAGTTGCTATCGCACTGGATCATTCTGACGTGATCAACCAAATGGACAAACCAGAATTCTACGAAGCAATTACTCTAGTAATTGATGGCGCAGAAGTAAAAGTTAAGCCACAAGACGTTCAACGTCACGTGTTCAAGCCAAAAGTTGAGCACATGGACTTCATCCGCATCTAATTTCCTACCAAGGAATTAGTTGGATAAAATCCAACCTTTTGCATAAAGATGATCGGCCTTACCATCCGAGAAATCTAAAAATTCGAAACCCCGATAGCTACCAACTATCGGGGTTTCACCGTTTTATAAAACCAAGCAAGCGTTTTATAAAACCAAGATAGTTTTTTGAGCACCGACAGTTTTTGATTTAAGCAGAACGTAAAGACGAGAAGTAAGACGGGTATCTTTGGCAAATATAACGTTGCTCTTCAACCATGTGCTTAAAAGCAGGACCATTGGATAGTTGAACCACCACTTCATCTTGTTGGAAACGCAATACTTGACCCGCAATTTTGACCGTGTTGTTGCTGCGTAGCTGCACCGTACCAGACATCGATAGACCACAATATAAGGTAGTCACTCTCGGCATTGAAATACGAATGCCTTGCTCTGATATTTCACAGACATGGAATAGCTGATCATCAATTTTTACGGTAGGTCTCGCCCGCTTTGGATACTTTAAGCGGTAATATTGCCGTTTCTGTACAAAATCTGCATTGTCCATGGGTCTATGCATCCTTTATCAAGGTTAATTACTTCTGCGTCATCATGATGCTACGCAAGTGTTGAGAGTCTACCATTTATTATCGGCTTCTGAAGTAAAAACATAATAGAAAGATAGGCAACCGCTATGAATCACCAATTCATCTCATTTGTGAACTCAAATACAATTGGTAAATAATGTAGGAAATTTATCACTGATCACGATAAACGTGAGATAAATCACTCTAAATCCTATATAGTGCACGGCTAAAATTAACAACTGTAGGCTGTCTGCTTAAGGAACCCGTTAAATGTCATTTTCATCTCAAGGTTTTGCACCTGAACTTGTTAAAGCGCTTACTGAATGCGGCTATGAAAAACTTACCCCCATTCAGCGACAAGCCATTCCCGAGGCTCGTAAAGGGCATGATATTTTTGCAACGGCGCAAACTGGCACAGGCAAAACCGCAGCATTCGCACTGCCCGTTATTCAACATCTGTTAGATAGCGGCAAGCAACCTTCGCCTAAAACAGCGCGAGGCTTAATTTTGGCACCCACGCGTGAATTAGTGGCGCAAATTGCCCAGAACATTAAAGACTACGTCAAGTACACCAAACTCAGTGTCGCTGCTGTTTACGGTGGAAATAAAATGTCTTCTCAAGTTCGTCAGCTTGAAATGGGTGTGGACATTTTGGTCGCGACCCCTGGCCGATTAGAAGAACATTTAAGTGAAGGTAATGTTTCACTCGCCAACCTTGAGTTTTTGGTTTTCGACGAAGCAGATCGAATTTTAGATATGGGATTCATCAATCCCGTGCGTAAAATCATGCTGGAAGTAGAAACCTCACCGCAAATCATGATGTTCTCGGCCACTACATCCACTCAGCTTAACCAACTGGCGGGCGATATTTTACGCAAACCCAAACGCATTAATGCTGATCGTGCCAATACCACGGCCGCAACAGTGGCGCATGTGGTTTACCCTGTCGATCAAGAGCGTAAAACGGAACTGCTGTCTGAACTGATTGGCCGCAAAAATTGGCAACAAGTCTTAGTATTTGTGAACTATAAAGAGACGGCTAATGAAGTGGTTAAAGAGCTGAAACTGGATGGCATCAAGGCCGTGCTATGTCATGGCGATAAAGCACAAAGTGCACGTCGACGCGCTCTTGAAGAATTTAAAGAAGGCAAAGTGCGTGTCATGGTTGCGACCGATGTGGCTGCACGTGGTTTAGATATCGTCGACCTACCGCACGTGGTTAACTATGACATGCCATTTCTCGCCGAAGATTATGTACACCGCATAGGTCGTACTGGTCGTGCTGGCAAACAGGGACATGCTGTCTCATTTGTCAGCCGCGAAGAAGAGTTGACTGTTGTTCAGGTTGAAAACCTTATCCAACAACGCATCCGCCGTGTTGAACAGCCAGGTTATGAACCTAAACAGCGTGATGCCTACATTGAAAAACTTCACACAAAAGCGGCGTACAAAGATCGCCAAGGCCGTCGTAACAACCCAAATGACGAAAAGCCGGATCAAGCCTTAGCAGAACGTCGTTTGAACATGATGAATCGACTAAAAAATCGTAAGAAGTAAGCCATAACAACGAAAGAGCTGCAGCAATGCGGCTTTTTTCATCTCTGTGCATCCTATCTATGCTTCATCATCCCAAACGGTCATCTTTATTGGTTTCAATCCGTAAGTAGCACTGTCGTCAATTGCACAGCAAAGTGAAATAGTGAAGATTGTAATTAATGTGTATGCTAGAGCTCTTGTCTCTCAACACGGATTGATTAATGAGCAGTACTTTACTTCTGGCATTTATACCAACATTCTTTTTTGTTTCGATTACTCCAGGTATGTGCATGACATTGGCACTGAGTCTTGGGATGAGTATTGGTTATCGCCGAACTTTATGGATGATGATGGGAGAGATCGTCGGTGTGGCGTTCGTTTCCATCGCAGCCGTTTTGGGGATGGCTTCGATTATGCTCAATTACCCTTGGCTCTTTACCGGATTCAAAACCATCGGTGCCATCTATCTTGGCTATATAGGCATTCAGATGTGGCGTTCAAAAGGCAAGCTCGCCCTCAGTAGCGACTCACAGGTCACTCCCCATAACAAAGACTGGGATCTTGTCGTGCAAGGTTTTGTGACCGCGATTGCTAACCCTAAAGGCTGGGCGTTTATGATCTCCCTACTTCCGCCTTTTATTAATAGTGA
Organism: Vibrio sp. 1151_11; assembly: GCF_029478525.1. Lineage (NCBI taxonomy): Bacteria > Pseudomonadati > Pseudomonadota > Gammaproteobacteria > Vibrionales > Vibrionaceae > Vibrio > Vibrio sp. 1151_11. The sequence continues at coordinate 76,377 of NZ_SHMN01000015.1, forward strand.
AGCACCACTTGCACCTCAACTATTACTGCTGGTGTCCATTATTATGGTCTCGGAATTTGTCTGCATGACACTTTACGCAACAGGTGGCAAAGGGTTAAAACGAGCTCTAGGGCATTCAAAAAATGTGCGTCTAATGAACCGTATTTCAGGCTCATTGATGATAGGTGTTGGATTCTGGTTATTGATGAGTTAGTCGTTAAAGTAGTAGGCTCTGACTTTTGGCCAGAGCCTTAACCGTTAATTTAAAACTTTAGCTAATCTAAAACATTAGCATTCAATGCCTTGAGCAATACAATATCTCGATTGATACGCTGTTTTTCAGCATCAGAAGCTTGGCTACTTTGCAAAATACGCGCATTGATCGCCTCTTCAGCCGCGGCCTTATTGCTAAAGAGCAGTGCTTTAACATTGATCGAAGCGATATTGCTATAGCGCCCATCATCACTACTTGGTACATCAATTTGGCCACTATTAATTAGAGCTTTCACGATGGCACGTTCCGATTCATACCCTTGCAAACCTTCCAGCTTCCAACGTTGCATTGGTTTCCCTTCGTAGCGGCCTTGCTTTTCTTGGGTGAGATAGCGGATCGTTAGGTTTCTAATAGTTCCTTCCTCTTCGCCATATTCCGCTTCCGAGTCAAAAATAATCGGGAATGACCGCCCTTCAAGGCTACCCCCTTTCTGCGTCAAATGCCCCATTCGGTAACTATTCATACCCAACCGAATATCACTAGTATCATCAATCGGTTGTCCACCAGCAAAACGCAGATCTTTAATTCGCTTACCCGCAGGTTGAGTAAGATCAATGGTGTAAGTGACACCCGCAAAAAAATCATTGGTTGAGTATTTCGATGCGCGCCGCTTTGGATCAAAGCGATAAGTCACATCGCCTGGCAAGACGGAATTGAAATACCCAGCGGCCCATTCCATGTAGGTGCGCAGCTCTTTACCCGTCATTTGGTAAACCGTAATTTCACCACCAGCATATTGATAGTTAAACGCGATATCTTTTGCTTTGATTGGGCCAGTATCAAGTTGAGCTTGGTCATTATCAATTTGCAGTGCGATCACGTTTGCTTTTGGCACGTAGAAAAAACTGGCTTCCTGAAACAGCGCACTGATGCCGGTATCTTGAATATGCACTTGAGGGATACCGCGTATTTCATCATCAGGAACCAAGTCGACTCCGTCAAGTATCGCAATTTCGCGATTGGCGTTTTCTCGTAAGCGTTGATGATAAGGTGCGTACAGCGTTTCCATTTTCGAATCAGAATCAACACCTTTCATAGGATAAGTGAAGCTGTCTTTATGAACGAGCGTGTATTTGCCATCTTTTTCTTCAAATTGGAAATCGATTCGAGATAAAACGCGTCCATATTTATCAGGCTCGGTAATGATGACACCGTTTACCGTCGCTTTATCAATTTTAGTGTGCATGTGGCCAGCAACAATGGCATCGATTTCAGGGTTAGCATTGGCAATATCAGATACGCCCGTATCTTTGATGTCGTTTTCGTTATCCAGCCCCATGTGCGCAACCAAAACGATCGCATCGACATCATTTTTTATCTGCCCAATCACTTTTTTCACTTCAAGTGTTGGGTTAGTGAAGCTCATGCCTTCAAGGCGATTAGTGCCTTCAGCAAACACTTGTGTCATCGGAGTATCCATTCCAATAATACCGATCTTGACGCCATTTTTTTCAATAATTGTTGCGGCGGGTAAGAATGGATTGCCATCGGGCCTCTGAATATTTCCGGCTAACGCTCGGCCTTTAAATTGAGTCAGGGAGCGATTTAATACCGATAAACCAAAATCAAACTCATGGTTACCCAGCACCCAAACATCGTAGTTCATCTCATTAAAACCGAGCATCATAGGGTCTACGGCTTCATGCTTAAACGTTTCAACAAAGTTTCCCTGAATCGTATCTCCCGCATCTACTAAAATAACGTTTTTATCTTGCTCTCGTATCTGTTTAACCTTGGTGGCGATTTGACTTAGGCTCCCCTGCATATTCAGTTTGTCAGCAGCATAATCCCATGGCATAAAATGCCCGTGAATATCGGAAGTACCGAGAATGGTAACCTGATGAATATCGCCATCAGCAGCGAAAGAAGAAGCGGCAATAGAAGCAAGTATTGCGCTAGTAACAATTTTTAGTTTCATAACATACTCATACGTATAAACAGGCTCTCATTAAAACAGAGTGGATATTATTGATTTCATAAATATGTTTATGTGATGGGGTCGCTCATTTGGTTGCAACACTGAAAAGCAATCACAAAATTTCGAGAGCGATCTCTCTTTAAATAGATTCTATGGCTTAAAGAGCGTTAATCGAGCCAAATCAGGTGGTTAATTTTTAATCATAAAATTGAGCAAATTTTAAGCAGATCTTTGATTGACGCTGTACTGGATCGCTTCTATTTTTTCTATTGGTTACCACAACAATGGAGGTTATAGAAATGAAACGCGCAAGTTCCACTTATCGATTACAACTGATAAAAGATGTTGTAACGCGGCACCAACGTACGGATCCAATGGCGAACTATATTCAACAGCTTCTGACAGAAAAACCCAACATGGAACAACCCGATGTGAATAAACGTTTTCACGGTAATCATTTTGATGAACATGCTGGTGGTTGGGTCAGTGATTTTTGGGGAATGAAGTAATTGATTAAAACAGATCGCGCTGCGGGTTCGTTTCTGGCTCGGAATCTGCTTTGTTTTGCGCTTGTTGTTTCTGTTTTTTCCGCTTATAGCGCTGTTGGCATAATTTTATGACATGCAGTTGCTGCGCAGCAGTCATTGAGAGCCAGTTAAAACGCTCTTCCCTTTTACGCATACAGCCTTGGCAATAACCTTTGTCATCAACTGAACATACACCGATACAAGGGCTCAGCACTTTAAAAAATTCGAGTTGCTCCATGGTTACTCAATTATTTTTCCAATTTAATGTCCGCCACATAAGAGTAACGTGTGTCACTTCCTGATTGCAAACTGTGACGCATATAAAACAATCACCTTATACTGACAAAAACAGTACTCAATTTTATATACTGTGCGCGTTTTCCAAATTCTGGGGTCTAATACGATGAAGTTTAGTTCAAAAAAATGGCTAGCCGCAATTTCTCTACCTGTATTGGTGAGTGCCTGTGCAAGTAATGGTGATGTAGAAAGCATCACCGCTCAAGATTTGCAGCATCACAATTGGCAACTAGTGCAAATTGATGGCAAGGACGTGGTCAATAATGACAAACAAAAAGCACCGCGATTAGAAATCGGCGAAAAGATGATGGCTAGCGGTAACGCAGGTTGCAATAACTTTTTTGGGCAAGCCGAGCTAAAAGACAACCAATTCCGCATCGAAAAAATGGGCATGACCATGATGATGTGTATCGGTGATGTCATGGATACCGAGCAGGCGTTTTCTCAAACATTGTCAGATTGGAGCGAGATCAACGTGACTAAAGATAGCCTAACGCTTAAAAATGAGGTTCACACGCTCACCTTTACTTTACGTGATTGGGTAAATTAATTTCAGTCATTCTTCTCATGGCAGTCTTTTCCATCAGGCTGCCATTTCCGTAGACCACCTCACACATCATTCACCTATCTGCGACTTCTGCTTTTTCTTACCAATTCAGATCTTTTGTTTTTTTTCGTTCATAATGAATGAACATGGAAATATCTCCGGTCTATTCACTAAGTCACTGAATAAAGCGATCTTTAAGGATAATTATGAAAAAGCTCATCACCTTACTCTGCACGTGTGCCTTCGCACTTTCCGCGTCAGCGCAAACTTGGCAACAAACCACAGATGCAGCTAAAGGACAAACCGTTTACTTTCACGCGTGGGGAGGCAGCCAAGAGATTAATGAGTACATCCGCTGGGCAGGCAACGAGCTTCAAGATCGTTACGGTATCGAGTTAAAACAGGTGAAAGTGACCGATATTGCCGAGACAACAACACGGCTTATTGCAGAAAAGGCGGCCGCTAAAAATAATAATGGCAGTGTCGATCTAGTATGGATTAATGGTGAAAACTTTAAGTCGATGAAAAGTAATGGTTTACTGTATGGTCCATTTACGGAGCGTTTACCTAACTGGCAATATGTTGATTCCTCACTGCCGATCGATCAAGATTTTTCAGAGCCGACTCTTGGCCTTGAAGCGCCTTGGGGTGTAGGACAACTGGTGTTTATTTACGATCAGGAAAAGCTCAATAACCCACCCCGTTCATTTTCAGAAATGTTGAGCTACGCAAAGGCGTTTCCGAATCGTGTTAGTTACCCTCGTCCTCCTGAGTTTCATGGCACCAGTTTCCTTAAAGCCTTATTGATTGAACTAACAGAGAACGATGTTGCCCTGTCTAAGCCTGTGGATGAACAAAATTTTGCCATAGTGACAGCACCTCTTTGGCGCTATCTTGATGAATTTCATCCTGTGGCCTGGCGTCAAGGCAAGCAGTTTCCCAGCGGCTCTGCTCAAATGCTGCAATTGCTTGATGATGGTCAGCTTGATCTTTCCATCAACTTTAACCCCAATGCTGTTTTTTCCGCTCAAGCAAATGGAACGCTCGCGGCCTCTACCCGCTCCTACGCGTTTGAAACAGGGGCTCTTTCTAACATTCATTTTCTAGCCATTCCCTGGAATGCGAGTGCCAAAGAAGGCGCATTGGTTGCGATTAATTTCTTACTCAGTCCGGAAGCACAATCTCGCAAAGGGGATCTTTCCATTTGGGGAGATCCATCGGTATTACAAAATGAGTTCTTAAGTGGCAGCGCTAAGAAAACTCAGCTGTTTAAATCAATCGCCGAGCCACATCCAAGTTGGCAAACGGCGCTTGAAGCCGAATGGCAACAACGCTACGGCCACTAAAGAGACTGAGATAAAGCCCGATGTTTAGAGCAAGCTATTTGCTGATTATTGTCATCTGTATTGCCCCAGTTGTTCCCGGCCTACTTGGGGTCATACTCTCCTCATTGGGCTATATTCCTCCCGTTGGCTTGCACCACTTTTCTCTAGATGGCTACATCGCCATCTTACAATGGTCGGGAGTCGGGCAATCTCTACTACTTAGCGTAGGTTCTGCGTTAATCAGTACCTATCTCGCCGCGGCGATCTGCTTTGTTATATTGCAATCATTATGGCACAGCCGTCACTGGTCAAAAGTAGAGAACGCTTTGTCACCGCTACTGGCTATGCCTCACGTCGCTTTTGCCATTGGTTTTGCTTTTTTATTCTCGCCAAGCGGCATGACGGATCGCCTTTTGTATCATCTGTTTGGAACCTCATTCATGGGAGATGGCGCTTCACTTTTAGTACGCAACCCTTATGCAGTCGGGTTAACCTTAGCGCTAGCACTTAAAGAAGTTCCTTTTTTACTGCTGATGAGCATCCCCATTTTGCAGCAATTAAACATTGATAAACTGCAACAAGCAGCGGCTTCACTGGGTTATTCTCAACCCCAACTATGGCTAAAAGTGATCTTCCCACAGTGGTTAAATAAACTGCGGTTTGCCCTCTTTGCCGTGATTGCCTACGGAGTATCCGTTGTCGATTTGGCGCTCATTTTAGGCCCCAATAATCCACCAACGTTTGCAGTATTGGTATGGCAGTGGTTTAGTGACCCTAACTTAGCCTTAATTCCTCGCGCCGCCGCTGGCGCCGTTCTGTTGTTTATACTTGCCAGCGCCATGTTATTGATCGTTCTCTTCATCGAAAAGTGTTCGACGCAACACTACAAACGCTGGCAATACTCAGGCCGCTATGCGCTTTCCTTGCCAGGAAAATCACTGTTTTTATTCATCATTACCTTATCTCTGCTGATGTTGCCTTTAATGGTGGTTTGGAGTTTTGCACAACGTTGGCGCTTTCCAGACTTATGGCCCAACCAGTTCAGTACCCGTTTTTGGGACAACGAATGGTTGAATATCGCACCAACCATTTATCAAAGCGTACAATTAGCGCTATTCAGCACTGTGATTACGCTGGTGTTATCTCTACTCGCTCATGAGTATAAGCTCAAATATCAGCGTCATTTACCCAGTTATTTGATCGCCTTGCCGATGCTCATTCCTCAGCTTTCACTGTTATTTGGCATGCAGATCGCCACACTCTTTTTAGCCAGCGATCAGTATTGGCTTTGGGTTACATGGTCACATGTATTCTTCGCCTTTCCTTTTGTCTACCTTGCGTTGGATGGCCCGTGGCAAAGCTACAATCAAAACCTGACTAAAGCAGCGTTGAGTTTAGGAAAAACGCCGTGGCAAGTATTTTGGCAAATTAAAACGCCGCAACTCTTGCCAGCCATCGTTTACGCGGCAGCGATTGGAATGAGTGTGAGCTTAGCGCAATATTTGCCGACTTTGATGCTCGGCGCAGGAAGGATCGCCACTATTACTACCGAAGCCGTTGCACTCTCAAGTGGCTTTGACCGCAGAGTCACCGCCATCTATGCAATTTGGCAAGCCCTACTGCCTTTAATTTTTTTCACCTTGGCGATTATGATCAGCCGCCTACAAACTCATCGCCGTACCATGAACCCTATCGTTAAAAAAACTGCCCGTAAGGAAGCCATTACTCATGACGTTCTGCCTCGAAAACCTCGCCATCCATAAACAAAATGGTGAAGCTCTCTTATCGGATTTAAATATCACCATCTCCCCTGGTGAAATTGTCAGCTTAATGGGGCCGAGCGGCTGTGGAAAATCAACGCTACTTAATGTAATTGCGGGTCATTTGGGGAGGGATTTTAGCTTCCAAGGCAGAGTCATACTGGACGGTGTCGACATCACTTTGCGACCTGCACATCAGCGGCAAGTCGGTATTTTATTTCAAGATGATCTGCTCTTCCCACATCTGACGGTTTGGCAAAATTTGGCTTTTGCCTTGCCCAACTCGGTAAAAGGCCATGAACGGCAGTCTCAAGCAGAAAAAGCATTACAGAAAATTTCTCTCGAACCTCTTGCCAATGCTTACCCAGAACAGATATCTGGGGGGCAGCGAGCACGTATTAGCTTGGCTCGCATGCTACTGGCTCAACCTAAACTGGCACTATTGGATGAACCATTTAGTAAGTTAGATAAAGCACTGCGGATCCAATTTAGGGATTGGGTCTTCAATCAACTGGTCGCTGAAGGCATCCCGACCTTGATGGTCACGCACGATAAAGACGATGTTCCGCCTAACAGCCGCATTTTAACCTGCTCATGGGAGAGCGCACATGCTTGATCGATTTAGTGTCAAAATCATTCGTTGGCCACTAGAGAAAACAGCTCAAGGGCTTCATCGCTTAGGCATTACAGCGAACCAAACGACACTCTGGGGTTTTGCTTTAGGTTGCTGTGCACTTCCTGCACTTGCTTTCTCACAATACACGCTAGCATTAGTTTTCATCATACTGAACCGAATAGCAGATGGCCTTGATGGTGCATTGGCAAGAATTCAGGGGGTCAGCGATGCGGGAGGATTTCTTGATATCAGTTTAGATTTTCTGTTTTACTCGCTCATCCCGTTTGGTTTTGTGCTGGCTTCACCTGAGCACAATGCGGTAGCTGGTGCCTTTTTGATCTTTTCTTTTATCGGTACGGGAAGCAGCTTTCTTGCCTTCGCCGTGATGGCCAGCAAGCGAAACATCCACAGCCCTATCTACAAGCATAAATCGCTGTATTACATGTCAGGCTTGACTGAGGGTACGGAAACGATTGCTTGTTTCGTCCTGTTTTGTCTTTTTCCTCAACATTTTGCCTTAATAGCTTATCTATTCGGCGGCGCATGCTGGTTCACCACCATTACCCGCATTTATTCTGGATTTCAAACACTCTCTAACACTCACTCACGTCAAGAATACAAACATGATTAACGCTATCACTTTTGGCTTCGAACTACGGCTTCAAATCCAGATAATGCAATACATTGGGTAATCGTATAACTCTTCGAAATTCTCATCAATTGAACCAGTGGCATGCTAAACTGCGCACTTACTAACGCAGTAGCATAACGATGCCTAAGGTTGCATTTATGACTTTGACCAGACCCGTTAAAATAGCGATCTTACTCTTTCTGATCCCGACTCTTATTTTTTCGTTAGCCATCCCGATATTAATCAATCCGTTGACACGCTATGTGCTGGAAAGCAAACTCGATACCGTCAATCTTTACTTGGCCAATAGAGCTCAGAGCTTAAATGATATGATTTTAGATCAAGTCGCTCAGATAAATTATGAATGCCAAGCAAGCGATATGTCATTAATTCGTGATTCCAAGTACTACAACCGATTTATTAGAATGATCGCGGTTGTCAACAAAGACGGGCGTAGCTGCTCGACTGTCGGTTTCCCATTACAACTTTCGGATGAGTTGAAAGCCTATAACCTCTCTTCAGGGTTTTACATGTCCACCACTCCCGCACTTTTTGATACAGAAAAAGAGCTACTTATTTATTATCAAAAAGAAGGTAATCGGATTTTTTGGATATTAGACAGTAGCTGGCAAGAAGAGATATTAAAAGGTGATTGTATAAATTGCTTTTTATTAAATTTTCATTATTTATCGCCTAGTTTAAATGGATTGAGAATGAGTCGAGGAAATAAAGAGATTGCTTACCAAGACCACATCACAACCATTAGTTACACCATAAAAGAGTTTGATATTCAAGAAACACTCTCTGTTGGTAAAGAATTCAACCAATATCTTTACTACCAATTAATATATTGGGGTTATCCCATTGCGCTAGCAATTGGTATCTTATTATCTATTTTTTATTTAAAGTTCAGAAATTATAAAAACTCAATTCAAGGATTAATTCTTAAAGGCATTAAAGATAAACAATTCATCCCTTACTACCAAGCCATTCTTGATAGCCGAGAAGAGAGAGTTATTGGCTATGAGATCTTAGTTCGTTGGTGCAAAGGCAAGGAGATGGTTCCACCAAATGAGTTCGTTGGTCCGGCGGAAACATCCGGTTTAATCATCCAGATAACGAATCAAATCATAAGAAAAGTAATTGATGATTTAGAACAATTCGATGTGCAGCAATGGGTGAGTATCAATATCGTGCCAGCCCACATTGAAAGTGGTGGCTTAGCAGAAACACTAGAAGAACTCAATTGGCCGACCACCAAACAGATTCATTTTGAAATAACAGAAAGAACGCCATTTATTAATATTGAAAATGCAGGTAGGGCACTATCTCATCTTATGGCAAAAGGCTATAAGTTCAAAATTGATGATTTTGGGACAGGTTACGGTGGTTACTCATATATACAAAATCTTGGCATTTCTTGTATTAAAATAGACAAAATGTTTATTGATACGATTGGAACTGACGACTTAAAAATAAAGGTACTCAATTCCATTATTCTCTCAGCACAAGAAGCTAATATTGAAATTATTGCTGAAGGCGTTGAACGCGGAGACCAAGTTGATTATCTTGCTACTCGTGCTGTGTATCTTATCCAAGGATTCATCTATTCTAAACCCTCACCGATTGAACATATTTTTGAAAATTAATAATTTCTGAAGTCGGGAGAAATCACACCATAACCAACTTTATTATGGCGTGATCTTACCTAGTCTCCATTCTACTTAGGAGAAAATCAGTGCTTTCAGGCTGGCTTGCGGATCAATATCTTCAAACTCTGGTGGGTTTTCTAGGCGAGCTTGAAAAGTAAGTGATGGCGCTTCCACCTTCATCCCTTCGATTAAAAAATCGCAGGTTACGGCTGGTGAATTAACGCATGCAAGCACTTCGCCGCCTTGTTCTAACAGCTCAGGTAAACGGCGTAAGATACGTTGATAATCTTTAGTCAGCGCAAAGCTGCCTTTTTGAAACGAAGGAGGATCAATAATAATCAGATCATATGGCCCTGATTTTTTGATTTTTCCCCAAGACTTGAAAATATCATGTCCAAGAAACTTCACTGAATTGAGATTGTGGCCATTTAATTGATGGTTTTCACGACCCTTAGCCAGTGATGCTTTGGCCATATCGACATTCACAACTTGGTCAGCACCACCAGCAATAGCCGCTACTGAAAAACCGCAAGTATAGGCAAATAGATTCAGTACATTTTTATGTTTAGCGTTAGATGAAACCCACTCACGGCCGTAACGCATATCCAAAAACAGCCCGAAATTCTGGTTACGCCCAATGCTCAATTGGTACTTTAAGCCATTTTCGACCACCACAGGGAAAGGCTCTAATTCTCCCCATACTGTTTCTGAAGGCGCGCCATCGGCATATCGATGCTGAAGTAAGACACAACGACCTTGCTTTTCTAGCCATAACGGACGGGCTGTTAGGTGCGACAAACCCGCTTTTAACTCCGCGAGAAAATCTTCTTCGACATTTTTAAATAAGTTGACGACTAACTGCCCTTGCAACCAGTCACAGGTGAGCTGTTCTAGACCTGGCCATTGACGACCTCGGCCATGAAATAAGCGGCGAATTTCACCGGTATTACAAGAGAGCTGCTGCTCAATATGGGTAAAAAAGTGAGGAAGCGCTGAACGTTGCATTGTTTGTTCTGTCATTTGTTTACTTTCGGCCAAACTAGATTCCAAGGTGTTAACCAAGATTCAATCCCTTGGCTAACAATGTCTGAGTTCCACTTCTGCCCCATCGCTACTTGATTGCGTGGGTCGCAGATAAATTGATACCACTGATCCTGATAGCAAAAACGTAACGCAAAAGCGTGTAGATAGCCTCTATCAGAATCATCATGAGAATGATAAATCGGGTCACCGACAATCGCAGAGCCGAGTGATTTCAAAGCAACCCTAATTTGGTGGGTTTTTCCGGTAAAAGGTTTACATAAAAAGAGACGTTCACCCGGTTCAGCAGAGCAGGAAAAAAACTGCGTTACTGCAGGGTTATTTTGTGTCGCTACTAACTTCCACGACGAGCGTCGAGAGCGTTCCATATCACCGCTGATCAAACCCTGTTTCTTTTTAGGCTTTTTACTGCCAATGGCAAGATAGAATTTCTCGACTTCCCTTGCTGCAAAGTTTTTAGATAACTCACTAGCCGCGGCTTGATGGCGGGCAAGCAATAAAATGCCGGACGTCATTTTATCCAACCGATGAACTAAGTAGAGCTGGCCATCACCTGAAACCTTACCCACTTCTTGCAGCAGCATTGTATCCCCGTCATCTTTGTGCACAGAAACATTGGGATGCTTGTTGATGATGAGAAAATCGTTGTGAGTATAAAGAATATCAAACATGTGAATCACTAACTGCAGAATAGGCGGCTGAGTATAGCGTTAAACAACGCAGATACCAATAAATGCAAGGTTCAAGGCCGTAGGATGATAAAAAGGCTCTCGGATGAGAGCCTTAGGAATGCGTTAAATTAATGAATAAGCAAAGACCATTAAAATCGCCACGGGGCAAACAAAACGCACGTACCATGGCCAAATTTTCCAGAATAGGCTTTGTGCAATGTCTGGGTTACCTTGTTTGATCTCATCAAGCAATTTATTGCGATGCCAAACCCAACCCACCACAATAGCCCAAACCACACCTAATAAAGGTTGCATATAGACGGTCGAGACGTTAGCCACTAGGTTAAATAACGCCCCAAAGTTAATGGAAATGATGATGCTCAGCAGCGCAATGGCTCCACCGATCATCCATGTTGCTTGGCTACGAGTCATTTTTAGTTCATCTTGCGCGCAAGATACTGGTACTTCTAGCATAGAAATTGAAGAAGTTAGCGCTGCGATAACCATCAAAATAAAGAAACCAAAACCGAGCAACACCCCTGCACTGCCCATATTATCAAACATCGCAGGCAGCACGGTGAAGACTAAATCGCCCGAACTCATCAAGTTGCCTGCATCATCAAAAATTTCGACACCATGATTTTTAGCCACAAACATTGCTGGGAGAATCAAAAGGCCTGCTGCAAACGCCACTCCTGTATCAATCGCCGCGACTTGCGCCGCTGCTTTTGGCAAATTAACATCTTTCTTAAGATATGAGCCATAAACGATCATCGCTCCAACGCCTAAAGAGAGAGAGAAGAAAGCTTGCCCCATTGCGTCTACTAATAAACTGGGAGTGATGTGCGCAATATCAGGGATCAAATACATCTTCAATCCTTCCATTGCCCCATCTTGGGTAAAGATATAAGCAATCATGGCGCCGAATAGAATAAAAAGCACTGGCATCAAACGGGTAGACCATTTTTCAATGCCGTCCGCGACACCTTTTCGCACAACATAAATAGTGAGCAAAGAAAATGCGAGAGCCAGTAAAACATTGCGTAAGCCGCTAAAATTCACTAACCAATCGGCCGCCGTCTGTAAACCCAACAAGCCTAATATAGGAGATGCCGCAAAACCCATAAGCCATCCGGCAAGAATGGAGTAAAAACTGAGGATCATCGATGAGGCAATCATCGCGATAATGCCAAACAGTGCCGCCGCCGCACGATTTTTGGTCCAGATACTTCTTAAAGAAGCGATGGGGTTAGATTGTCCATGTCGCCCGATCGTCAATTCCGCAACCAGCATTGGAAACGCCAGCAAGAATACCATCGCCAAATAAATCACTAAAAATGCCGCGCCACCATTACTTGCCGCTTTGGTCGGAAAACCCCACACATTCCCTAGACCAACCGCAGAACCTGCAGCCGCCATAATAAAACCAAGTCTCGATGAGAAATGACCTCTTGAACTACTTGCCATAAACTATTTACCAATGTTGTGTTTGTTAGGCAGTGCTAAAAGTGAGTGTAAACTTTTAATTACACAAATTATAATTTTTAGTCGCACTGTGATGGTGGCAAGTAAAACAGTTTGAGATTAAAATTGGAAGCCCGAACGATATAAATTACGGATAAGGCCGTAGTTTTATAGTTCAACTGTTGCTTTTTTATCCTCAGATCATTTTTTTAAACTGCCATGATCACTCTAGTAACACGATTCATCTGTTACTATTTTCATATTATTCACGCGATAACCTTCCTTAGTTTTCCCTTTCCCTTTACTATCGTGACTTATTCTATCGACAAGATTAATAGCATGGACAAGGTTTACCACGTTCTTACTTTAGCAGGCATCGCTCTCTATTGGTTTTTGGTCGCCGCAGTCACGCTACGCGTTGTATTGAAACGCCGAGCGGTGAGTGTTTCTCTGGCTTGGCTGATGGTGATTTATATCATTCCGATTGTGGGAGTGATCTGCTATTTTCTTTTTGGTGAGCTAAATTTAGGGCGCAAGCGTGCAGAGCGTGCCAAGGAAATGTTTGCTCCATTTGGTGATTGGTTTAGACAGCTTAACGATTGCCAAGCTCATGCCCCTGAGGGAATGGGTGCTCAAATTTATAAAATTGATGAACTGTGTAACCACCGCATGGGGATACCGGCCTTAAGTGGTAATACGTTATCACTGCAAACCTCCCCTAACGAAATTCTGCATTCCATCATTGCCGACATCGAACAAGCTCACACCAGTATTCAAATGGTATTTTATATTTGGCACCCAGGTGGATTGGCGGATTCGGTTGCGTCGGCTCTGATCCAAGCGGCCAAACGAGGTGTACACGTTAAGCTGCTGCTTGATTCCGCAGGGAGCCCCCGTTTTTTCAAAAGTCATTGGTATACCATGATGAAAGACGCAGGAGTTGAAGTCGTCCAAGCGTTAGAAGTGAGCCCGTGGCGGATGTTCTTACGCCGCTTAGATCTACGTCAACATCGTAAAATCATTGTTATCGACGATAAAATTGCCTACACAGGCTCGATGAATTTAGTTGATCCAGCCTATTTCAAGCAAAATTCCGGTGTAGGTCAATGGGTCGATATTATGGTTCGTATTACCGGGCCTGCGGTCAATGTGCTGTCCGCAGTACATTGCTGGGACTGGGAAGTGGAAACAGGAACACGTATGTTGCCAGCACAACCAGAATGCACTATCGGTCCAGATCAGCCCCATCATCCAGTACAGGTTGTCCCCTCAGGCCCCGGCATGCCGGAGAACTTAATCTCCCAAGTGTTAACGCTCGCGATGAATCAATCCAATCAATCTGTCAGGATCACAACACCTTACTTTGTTCCCAGTGCAGACCTTGTTGCTACTTTAAAAATGACCGCTCAACGCGGTATCAATGTTGAGATCATTATTCCACATAAAAATGACTCATTGATGGTTAAATGGGCCTCTCGCGCCTTTTATGGTGAGTTGCTCGAAGCCGGTGTGAAAATATACGAATTCTACGGTGGCTTGCTGCACACTAAATCCGTCGTGATCGATAACCAGTTCTGTCTTGTCGGTACGGTGAATATTGACATGCGCAGCTTATGGCTCAATTTTGAAGTCACGTTAGCAATTGAAGATCAATCCTTCACTCAAGAAATGAACTGGCTGCAACAGCGTTATATAGAACAATCTCACTTGGTTGAGCTAGCAATATGGGAGCAACGCCCGCTGTATCATAGGTTTTTTGAACGATTGTTCTATCTGTTTAATCCGCTGCTGTAAACTTTTTATCTGACTGGGGTTGCCAAGCTAGGCAACTCCATGTTTTAAATAGTGAACACTCTCCCAGACAAGGATTTCGGATGCCAGAAGGTAAAAAAACACAGTTGGTCAATGCGGGTCGTAGTAAAAAGTGGACCAATGGTGTTGTCAATCCTCCTATTCAACGAGCCTCTACGGTTGTGTTTGATAGTGTGGCTGAAAAAAATCACGCCACTGTCAATCGAGCTAATAAAACACTCTTTTATGGACGCCGTGGTACTCATACGCACTTTGCGTTCCAAGAAGCAATGGTGGAAATTGAAGGTGGCGTCGGTTGCGCGCTTTTCCCTTGCGGTGCGGCCGCCATTGCCAATAGTATTCTTTCCTTTGTGCAAACGGGTGACCATATTCTGATGGTCGACACTTGCTATGAACCTACTCGTGATTTTTGTGAAAAAATCATGAAAAAAATGGGTATAGAAACGACCTACTACTCACCGACCATAGGTGAAGGGATCCGCGCTTTGATCCAGCCCAATACCAAAGTGTTGTTCACTGAATCGCCCGGTTCGATCACGATGGAAGTGCAAGATATCCCAACCTTAGCGCGGGTTGCACATGAGCATGACATCATTGTCATGCTGGATAACACTTGGGCGGCGGGCGTGAACTTTTCACCTTTTGAACATGGTGTTGATATTTCGATCCAAGCGGCGACGAAATACATTGTTGGCCACTCAGACGTGATGTTAGGAACAGCGATTGCCAATGAAAAATGCTGGGATCAATTGCGAGAGCAAAGCTATTTGATGGGACAATGTGTCTCACCTGATGACGCTTATTTAGGACTACGAGGGCTAAGAACCTTAGATGTTCGCTTACGTCAACATGCTCAAAATAGCTTAGCCATTGCGCACTGGTTAGCAGAACAGCCTGAAGTGGATCACGTTCGCCATCCGGCGTTAGAGACTTGCCCTGGACATGAATTTTATCAGCGTGATTTCACTGGTGGTAACGGGCTGTTTTCATTTGTATTAAAGAGCAGTGATGCAAAAGCTACGACCGCTTTGCTCGATGGCATGCAACATTTTAGTATGGGCTTTTCATGGGGTGGATTTGAAAGCTTGATTTTAGCTAATGAACCCAAAAGCTTTGATAATTTAAGAACCGTCGCACACCCGCACTTTGCAGGTACACTGATTCGAGTACATATTGGTCTTGAAGATGTAGACGATCTGATCGCTGATCTAAAAGCGGGATTAGAACGCTACAGTGCACAGCTTGCTCTGCGTGCATAATATGAGCGGAAGACCAAAAGGCCGCTGAATCTTAAGCGGCCTTTTGCATATTAGGTTACCCTGAAAAATTAACGCTTGGGGCAATCAGCCAAATGATCGTTCACCATACCCACCGCCTGCATAAAAGCATAACAAATCGTTTCGCCAATAAACTTGAAGCCTTTTTTCTTTAGAAATTGGCTCATCGCCTTAGACGTGGGCGTCGATGTAGGGATATCACTCATCTGCTGCCAATGATTGAGCACTGGTTGACCATCCACAAACTGCCACAATGCTTTGGATAAGGAACCATACTCTTGCTGCAACAGTAAAGCCGCTCGTGCATTGGAATAGACAGAGGCAATTTTTCCTTTGTGCTTCACCACATCGAAATGTTCGATAATGTAAGGTGCCCGCGTTTCGTCGTACTGAGCCAGTTTTTCAAGATCATAACCGTCAAAGGCTAAGCGATAACCTTCGCGCTTTTTCAAAATCGTAATCCAGCTCAGCCCAGCTTGCGCACCTTCTAACGTCAAAAATTCGAACAACTTGACATCATCGTAAACGGGAATGCCCCACTCATTATCGTGATAATCGCGCTCTAAAGGGTGATTCATCGCCCATGCACAAGTCATTTCTGTATGATGCTTCATTTTTTGTTTCCTTACCCTTACCTTCATTTTCAGTGTCAGTTGAACAATGACACTGCAAATCTACGTGCCAGCTTTGCTTTTAAAGCTGATTAAACTCACGATTGACTTTAAATGCTTCAGAGGTGACATAAGCCTCCATTTTACGGATTTTCTGATCCACTCGAGTTAAATCTTGATCCAATGTCGCCAGCAAAGCTTCGGCGGTTTGTCCTTGCTCCCAAGGCTTATTCTTCAATGTATGTTCGCGTTGGGCTTTTAGCGTTTCAACATACTGAGTAGGCTGCTTTTCTAACATCAGCATCAAAGCCATATAAGCTAAAAGCACTAAAAAACCACCACCGAGTAGTGCAGCCGAGATGACCAATATACGCACCAACCAAACTTCTAACCCAAGATAATTAGCAAGCCCAGCGCATACGCCAGCTATTTTGCCATTGACCGGATCTTTATAGAGTTCTCGGCTAGCCATGATTTTGCCTCCAAGTCGGTGATTCAGCATCTAAGATGCGTTCAAGGGTTTCAACACGGCTTTGCAGTTTTTCCGCTTTTTCAGATAACGCTTTGATCCGCTCTAAATCCTCTTGTGACAATGAGTTGCTGCTATGTCGTTTACCTCTGTAATGCAGAAAAAGCCATATCGGTGCAACAAAAATCAAAAAGACAATCAGTGGACCTGCGATAAAAAATGATGACATATATGCCACTCCTCGTTATTGGTTTTTGTCCATTTGTTGTTTCAGTTTTGCTAGCTCTTGTTCAATTTCATCTTGCGCTTGAAGTTCAGCAAATTCTTGGTCGAGTGACTTAGCGTTACCGGACATAGCGTAGAGATCGGCTTCAGCTTCAAGTTCATCGACTTTACGCGAGTACTGTTCAAACTTCGCCATCGCTTCATCAGTACGGCTAGTATGCAAATGACGTTGCACATCACGACGGTTGTGCGCAGTTTGGCTACGAAGTGCCAAAGCTTGTTGCTTCACCCGTGTTTCGGCAATTTTGGCCTCTAACTTACCGATTTCCCCAGTCAATTTATCGATAGTTTCTTCTACCAAGGTTTGTTCAGTGTGCAAGCCTTTCTGCATTTCTTGCAATTTCTTTTTTTCAATTAAAGCAGCGCGAGCGAGATCTTCACGCTGTTTAGCAAGCGCCAAGGTCGCTTTCTGTTGCCAATCTTCAATATGAGAGGCCATAGAATCCACTTTACGCGCGAGCTCTTTCTTATCCGCAATAGCTTTGGCCGAATTGGTGCGTACTTCCACCAAGGTGTCTTCCATCTCTTGGATGATTAAGCGGATCATCTTTTCAGGATCTTCCGCTTTATCTAACAGTGCACTGATATTCGAGTTTACGATATCGGCAAAACGAGAAAAAATACCCATGTTCAATCTCCTGATTAGTTGTTCATGACGATGTAGTTATTGGTGAGCCATTTTGAATCGCTCAAAATGTTTAAGACGAGAAGAGATAACCAAGTTTCATGCCATATATAAATTCATTGATAATCAATAAATTAGATAATATCTCATAGAATGAGATTACTGTGCTATGATGATTTTCGCCAAGAGTTGGTGAATTTAACCACCCTTTCAATCACAGTGTGGAGAGTGAACATGCAACAAAACTTACTGGGTGAAGCGCCTCAATTTTTATCGGTACTGGATAAAGTCTCTAAGCTTGCACCGATTGATAGGCCGGTATTAATTATTGGCGAGCGGGGAACGGGCAAAGAGTTAATCGCTCAGCGCTTACACTATCTTTCCAAACGTTGGGACCAACCACTGGTTTCGTTAAACTGTTCAACCTTGAGTGAAGGGTTAATTGACTCTGAGCTCTTTGGTCATGAATCAGGCTCGTTTACCGGAGCCAAAGGACGTCACCAAGGACGATTTGAACGGGCAGAAGGTGGAACTCTTTTTTTGGACGAGCTCGCCACCGCGCCGCTTGCTGTGCAAGAGAAACTACTTCGAGTGATTGAATATGGGCATTACGAACGTGTCGGCGGTAGCCAACGGCTTAATGCGAATGTCCGTATCGTCTGCGCAACCAACGCCAATCTTCCACAATTAGCTGAAATTGGAAAGTTTCGAGCTGACTTACTCGACCGACTGGCCTTTGATGTGATCCAGCTTCCACCGCTAAGAGAGCGAAAAGAAGATATTATGCCACTTGCTGAGTATTACGCGATTAAGATGTGCCGTGAACTGAACTTAGCGCTCTTTGTCGGGTTTAGTGCAGAAGCGGCAGATCAGCTTCAACACTACTTGTGGCCGGGAAATGTGCGTGAACTTAAAAATGTCGTGGAGCGTGCTGTCTATCAACATGGAACGGCCTCCCATCCGATTGAAAACTTGGTTTTTAACCCTTTTGCTAATGAGTGGCACAAACCAGATGACCTTACTGGCAATCTCTCCACAGATCGCCATACTTACACCACTGGCTTTGAATTTCCGATGGATTACAAAATGTGGCAGGAGGATCAGGACAGACAACTACTGAGTGCCGCGCTCAATGCCAGTAAGTTTAATCAAAGACAAGCCGCAGAATTACTCGGCTTGAGCTACCACCAATTGAGAGGTATGGTGAGAAAATATCAACTCGTCGGCAGCAATGATGATTAACCCTAGGTTTAGATCAACAAAAAATGGTAGATTATCAGGATTTTGAGGCATAATGATTAGCTTTGTTTGCCCTACTTCTCACAGTTATTTCTCTTTATGAAAACATTAATACGATTCGCACTAGGAATATGCAGCTTTAGCCTACTGATAGGCTGTAGCGAACAAATTGACCATAGTAAAATTCGCCAGAGCGGATTCGTATATTGTGGTCACGGCAATCCCACCACTTTTAACCCACAATTGGTTGAGAGCGGCATTACGTCTGAAGCTCTCAGCCCACAGATTTACGACACGCTGTTGCAATTGGATTCAGAAACCTTACAACCGATACCCAGTCTGGCCACGAGTTGGACAGTGAATCCACAGGGTACAGAGTATACATTCAAGCTAAACGATGGCGTTCAATTTCAATCAACCGCTTGGTTTACACCGACTCGCGCTCTTAATGCCGATGATGTGGTCTTCAGCTTTCGCCGAATCATTGACCCAACCAACCCGTTTCATTACGTCAATAGTGGCGTCTACCCATGGTTTGCGGGTATTGATTTCAAAAACTTGCTGATCGATGTTCAAGCTCTGGATGAACTCACGGTTAAATTTACCCTCAGCCGTCCCGACAACTCCTTTTTATCCAATATCGCCACCAGTCACGCTGTCATACTCTCCTATGAGTATGCTAATCAATTAGTGATTGAAGATGAAAAAAGCATGATCGACAGCCATCCTGTTGGATCCGGACCATTTTATCTAGACGAATTTAAAGTGAATGACCTTATCCGCCTCCGTCGTCATGGCGCTTATTGGAATGGCGTGGCGAAGATGGAACAAGTCGTATTTGATGTCTCCAACCGAGGCACAGGGACACTCGCCAAACTACTACGCCATGAATGCGATGTGCTCAGCTCGCCTATTTCAAGCCAAATCCCTATTATCAAGCAGCAATCGGAAATAGAGCTTGATGCCAAGCCTGCGATGAACGTGTCTTATATTGCTGTGAATACCTCTCACCCTGCGCTCAGTGATGTTCGCGTGCGTAAAGCGCTTAATTTTGCGATCAACCGCCAAAATATTTTGGACTCGGTCTATTACGGTACAGGAAGTATTGCTTATAACATTCTTCCCCCCTCCTCTTGGGCCTATCAAAAGGACAGTATTCAAATTCGCTATGATCGTAACTACGCGATCGCATTACTTAAAGAGGCTGGCTATTACGCCAACTTGGAATTGACGATGTCTGTTCCTGCAGAGTCTCATGCCTATAATCCAAGTCCACGTAAAACTGCCGAGTTAATTAACGCTAACCTTGCCGACATTGGTATTACATTGCATATCATCACCCAAGACCGCCTCGATCGTTCAAATTTGGCCCAGCACGCCAATGTTGATCTGATTTTAACGGGCTGGAATGGCGATACCGCAGACCCAGATAACTTTTTGCGTCCACTGCTCTCATGTAATTCAGATCGCTCAGGGCTCAATGCCTCGATGTGGTGCAATAGTGATTTCGATTTTCTACTCGATTTGGCCTTGGAAGTAGACAAGTCACGCTATCGCCTTAACTTATACAAACAAGCGCAAAATATCTTGAATGAAGAGTTCCCGGTTATCCCATTGGCACACGGAATGCAATTTAAAGCATACAATAAGACGCTAACAGGCTTTAAACTCAGCCCATTTAATGTACAACCATTCAATACGGTTGAGAGGATCGAATAGTGTTTTTATATACGGTACGCAGACTCAACTTATTTATTATCACGTTACTCATTTTGACTATGGTCGGGTTTGCGCTGCTGCGCTTAGATCCACAGTCGCCTCTAACTGCTCATGGATTTTGGTCAGGTTGGTCAACCTATTTAGGGCAACTGCTGCAACTGAATTTTGGCGTCAATCACAGTGGTGTCCCGATTGTGGACGAACTGGCGATGGTCTTTCCAGCAACGCTGGAGTTATGCCTTATTGCTTTTACTCTCTCTTTGTTAATTGGTCTCCCTATTGGTACGCTCGCAGGAATGAAGCAAGGTAAATGGATTGATACCGTCATCTCCTTCACGTCAATGTCCGGCTATTCAGCACCGCTATTTTGGGTAGCTTTGTTAATGATCATGGTCTTTTCACTGCATTATGAGCTGTTTCCTGTTTCAGGACGTTATGATCTGCTCTACCAAGTGGAACACGTGACAGGTTTCGCTCTGATCGATGCTTTTTTCGCTGAAGGCAACTACCGTGCTCATGCTTTGCAAAGTGTTATTGAACATATGATTTTACCCTGCTTGGTACTGGCTCTAGCACCGACGACACAAGTGGTGAGCCTGATGCGTTCTTCGGTGGCCGATGTAATGGCTCAAAACTATATACGCGCCGCTCGAATTAAGGGTTTAAGTGATTACGAAATTGTCACCGAGCATGTGCTGAGAAATGCAATTCCACCTATTATTCCTAAATTCGGGGTTCAGTTATCGAGTATGTTAACGTTGGCAATTATTACTGAATCCATCTTCAACTGGCCGGGAATCGGCCGTTGGCTGCTCGATGCCTTATCTAACCAAGATTATGTCTCCATTCAAGCCGGTGTGATCGTAGTTGGTACGCTCGTTCTCACAGCAAACATTCTGTCTGATTTGATTGGCGCTATGGTTAACCCGCTGGTAAGAAAGGAATGGTATGCTAACAAATAACATTTATCAGGAAGAGCATATTCCAACTCAGTTTGAGCGGTTTTGGCGCAGCTATCGCAATAACAGTTTGGCGATGTTTGGCTTGTGGTGCTTAGGACTCATTGTGTTGATTACCCTCACCTCTCCTTGGATAGCCCCTCATGATCCGCAGTTGCAAACGAGCAACCTATTAATACCGCCTTCTTGGGATCCTGCGGGTACTGTCGAATTTTTCTTAGGTACCGACGATTTAGGCCGAGATATCTTGTCACGGTTGATTGATGGTACCCAATACACCTTCGCTGCCGCTATTTTAATCACCGCTATCGCGGCTGTGATCGGCTGCTTTATCGGTATCATGGCAGGCATGACCAAAGGATTACTGTCCAGTACATTGAACCACTTACTCGACACGGTCATGTCGATTCCATCGTTGCTGCTTGCCATTATTTTTGTGGCACTGCTCGGTTTTGGCGAGTTCAATATTTTGCTTGCGATTGGTTTGGCACTCATCCCTCGCTTTGTTCGTTCGGTGTATATTGCCGTACACAACGAAGTAGAAAAAGACTATATCCTCGCCGCACGTTTAGATGGTGCCAATGACTTTTATCTGTTGTGGAACTCCATTTTACCCAATGTCCTTGCTGTCATCGCCAACGAAATAACACTCGCGTTATCCATTGCCATCTTAGACATCACCGCTTTGGGCTTTCTTGGTTTGGGTGCTCAAGCACCAAGCACCGAATGGGGCACCATCTTAGGTGATTCAGTTGAGCTGATTTACCTCGCACCGTGGACAGTCACTCTCCCCGGTTTAGCGATTATGTTTACGGTGATCATCATCAACTTAGTCGGTGAAGGTGTACGACAAGCTCTGAATGCAGGGGTGGAATAATGCCATTATTAGATATTCGCCATCTCACCATCGAAATTGATACGCCACAAGGCATGGTAAAAGCCGTCGATCGCATGAGCTTAACCATGAACGAAGGCGAAATTCGCGGTTTGGTGGGAGAATCCGGATCAGGAAAAAGCTTGGTGGCTAAAGCCATCGTAGGAATATGCAAAGATAATTGGACCATCACCGCCGACCGCATGCGCTTAGGTAACATTGATCTACTTCAGCTGACGCCGCGCGAACGCCGGCGAGTGATTGCCCGCGACATCGCGATGATTTTTCAAGAACCGTCAACCTGCTTAGACCCTTCAGATGAAGTGGGAAAACAGCTGATTGAATCTATTCCATCGCGCACATTTGAAGGCAAATGGTGGCAGCGTTTTACATGGCGTAAAAAACAAGCCATTGCCCTTTTACATAAAGTAGGAATCAAAGAGCACGCGCGCATCATGAGTAGCTACCCCTATGAGCTAACTGATGGTGAATGCCAAAAGGTAATGATTGCGATGGCTATCGCAACCAAACCAAAAATTTTGATTGCTGATGAACCAACGAACGATTTGGACCCCATTACCCAATCACAGATATTGCGCCTGCTCAGCCGGATGAATCAGGTCAATAACACCACGATTCTATTGATTGGCCACGACTTAACCACCATTACCCAATGGGCTAACCGTATTACAGTGATGTACTGCGGTCAGTCTGTTGAGTCAGCCGATACCCAGAAAATATTGAGTGAACCCAAACACCCTTATACGGCCGCACTACTGAAAGCGATGCCTGATTTTAGTGATTGGATCCCGCATAAAGAAAAATTGCAATCCTTACCGGGTTCCATTCCACCCTTGCAACATTTACCGATTGGTTGCAGATTGGGGCCTCGCTGTCCCTATGCTCAGCGCCAATGCGTTGAAATACCGTATCCACAACGTATTAAAAATCATAAGTTTGCCTGTCATTTCCCACTCAATATGGAGCAACAGTCATGAGTGCATCATTATTAGAAGTGAACGGGTTAACTAAAGATTTCATTACTCGTTCAGGTCTATTTCGCAAGAAAATTCAGCATGCGGTCAAACCGGTCAGCTTTACGTTAGAAGCGGGGCAAACTATTGGTTTTATTGGCCAAAATGGTTCTGGTAAATCGACATTAGCACGAATGCTTGCGGGGATGGTTGAACCCTCTGCTGGCGAGATACGCGTTAATGGAGAGTTATTGGAACACAAGGATTACTCCACGCGCTGTAAGCTGATTCGGATGATTTTTCAAGATCCGAACACATCGCTCAACCCAAGAATTCAAATTGGTCGTATTCTAGAAGGGCCGCTCAAAAGAAACACCAATATGCCACCTGAAGCTCGCATGAAGCGCGTGAAAGATACGCTATTGCGCGTTGGGTTATTGCCAGAGCACGCCTACTTCTACCCGCAAATGCTCGCCACCGGGCAAAAACAGCGGATTTGCTTGGCACGAGCACTGATTCTACAACCGTCGATCATTGTGGCTGATGAAGCATTAAACGGGTTAGACATGGCAATGCGATCACAGATGATTAACTTGTTTCTAGAACTGCAAGAAGAGATGGGTGTCTCGTTTGTGTATGTCTCTCAACACCTTGGTATTGTAAAACACATTACTGATAAAATTATGGTGATGCACGAAGGCGAAGTCGTCGAATCGGGTGACACACAAGAAGTATTGTCTAATCCAACTCATCCCATCACTCAAAGAATGATTGAGAGCCACTTCAACAAAGCGCCCAGCTTTAAATAGCCGCTCTGTATTTAATATCGGAAGACAATATCGTCGATATTGTACTGTTCCTCCCCCTTTTAGGGGGAGGTTAGGAGGGGGTGTTCAGACCCTAGCCCTCCTCTTGAAGGGGAGGATTGACAGTGTTCACCCCACCCTAACCCTCCCCTAAAAGGGGAGGGAATTAGTTTCGTGAGCGTTGAGAGTATTTCAATTATGATGATCGATGTGGTTTGCTAAAACAGTTTTGTCGAGTAGACGACACCTGTTACCAAGTGTCGCCCCTCTAAGAACCCAGCGTGCAACTTTCACCGCACTAGGCTCAAGCCTTCACGAAGGCACCAGTTGGCACCCAGCAACTTACAAAGCAGTG
>NZ_SHMN01000160.1:0-212 GCF_029478525.1 Vibrio sp. 1151_11
CTTCACAACTTCACCACTCAATGCAACTCCAGCCATTACGGCTCCAGCACCACATTGAAAAGTATCGTTGCTTGAAGTGAGGTTGTTTTTGTAATTTGATTTGATATTAACTACTGCATTTCCACCCTCTTTTATCGCTCTGTCTTTAAGAGCAATCATGGCGGAAAGAAAAACCCAATTGCACGCTTCTTCATCTGTTTTATTGAAAGCGT
>NZ_SHMN01000161.1:0-211 GCF_029478525.1 Vibrio sp. 1151_11
AGTCACCAAGGTTGTCTCTCATTATTTGAATGAGCGAGAGACGTTTGATTTTGCCGGACTCAATTTTGAAAACTTACCGAAGTAAGCTTTCCCAAGAACACTTGAATGTGTTTGGTATCAATACGTTAAACGCATTGATGTTGAGAACTTTTATTTGATAACAACAAACACGTTCGTTGTTATCAGTCAGCTTTCCAAATTGTTAAAGAGC
>NZ_SHMN01000162.1:0-204 GCF_029478525.1 Vibrio sp. 1151_11
GGGCGTTAGGCAAAGTGAGTTTTTATCAACTAAATCGGGTTTGAATTGAACTGTGAATTCTATGTTCTCATGGCTGGACTTAAGCAATAAATCGTCATCACATATTTGTTGTTTCTTGATCGCGTTGGGTTGTTTATCGCTGTGAATTCATCGGCAAAATAACCTTCAGCATCCAAACGTCCGCCGAGCATGCTACGCTCGTCA
>NZ_SHMN01000016.1:0-96914 GCF_029478525.1 Vibrio sp. 1151_11
GCTAGCTTCAGTGCTTCTGCTTTAAATTCAGCAGAATGGAGAATACGTTTTTTCTTGTTTGTCATGGTTCACCTCATTAGTGATTGTACTCACTTAATTAGGTGTCCAAAACTGGTGGTGCGGATCACATGTTGATAAATGGGCAATTTTACGAATTATTGACTAAGCTAACTACAAAGCTCAGTTGCGGTTTGAATAACTTGTCAATAGAGATAACGGAGCATGACTTTATTGAGGATTTTATTCAGGCGAAACAAGAACTCAGTAAACTGAAAGGGTTAGGATTGAGCTGTGCACTGGATGATTTTGGAACTGGATATGCGGGCTATGAATATCTGTGCGAAATGCCTTTCGATGTACTTAAAATTGATGGACGATTTGTTCAAGCAATTGGTAAATCAGCGTCCAATGAAGTTATTCTGAGGGCAATGATAGACAGTGCTGAATCACTTGAAATGGGAGTGATCGCCGAATGGGTTGATACTCAGGAGCAAGCGGATAAATTGAAAACCTTGGGCTGTTCCATTATCCAGGGGCATTTGGTGAGTCAGGCATTATCATCAGACGACGTGGTCAGTTATTTGTCTAGAATGGAGGAGGAACGATGGAAAATGTCGCACAAAAAATAGCGATTGGTGGTGATAGACTTAGCCTTCTGCTGCTAGATGATGAGAGCGAAATTCTAAAATCACTAACGAGGGTTTTGCGTACAGATTATGACATAGTTTCTTTTAATAGCGGAAAGGAAGCCTTGGAATATTTAGAGCAACATGAGGTCTCTATTATTATCTCTGATATGCGGATGCCAGAGATGGATGGTGCCGATTTTCTCGCAAAATCAAAAGAATTATATCCTGAGACGATTCGTATCCTGCTTACTGGATATAGTGATATTCAGTCAACCGTCAGGGCAGTAAATTCCGGCGGAATTCATACCTATATTGGCAAACCATGGGATAACGAAAACCTAAAATTGATCGTTTCAAAAGCAGCGGAGTTTTATCGTCTGACAAAAGAGCGAGAACATTTGGCTATCGAGTTAGAAAAACGCAATAGCGAGCTCGAAGTGGTGAATCTAGCCTTGGAAGACAATAATCGTAAGCTGGCTGAATTTAATCAAGATTTAGAGCAGAAGGTAAAAGAGAGAACGTTAGAGCTGCAATCATCTAATAAAAAGTTAGAACATTTATTGATAAGTCGTAACAAGACGTTTAAAGACATATTGGGTATGGTTACTGCGATCATTCAATATCGAACGGGACACCCAGCCGATCACGCAGAGCGTATTGCTAACCAAGCGAAGGTAGTAGCGCAGCGGTTAAAACTACCTGAAAGCCAAGTGAGTCATGTCTATTTGTGTGGTTTGATGCACCAAATAGGATTAATCGGTGCGAAAGATAAAGAACTTGAAAAGTTGATTGTTGATCCAGAAACCTCCATTCCTCAGAGTCCTAATGCCAATTCTGTATTAGGTGCCGAGATTTTAGGCCGAATTAAGCGCTTTGAACCACTAGTTGAGATCATTCGCCACCAAGATGAGTTGTATGACGGTACTGGTAAGCCAGGCCATTTACATGGTGAAGAAATACCTTTGTGTTCACGTATTATTAAAGTGGTTAAAGATTATGACTACTATATTGCATCACCAAATAATCCACGTCGTATGCATACCAAAAGTGCGCAGAGTTATATAAAAGAGCAGGCTGGAACCTTATATGACCCCACAGTCGTGGATGCTTTTTTAATGGTAGTAACTTCGTTAAAACACTTGGAGGATGGCCTAGAATTGTGCATTGGTTTGAGTGAAGTGAAACCGGGTATGAAAATTAAGCGTGATTTGTACTTACCCAATGGAAACTTAATGTTGACCGCTGGCAATCAAATTAACTCAGCTTTGTTGGCGAAATTAAAAGAGCTTGAAGAACAGACTAATATGCCAATCGCGGTTTACATCGGTTAATTTAAAAAGAGTGCCGCATCAGCAGCACTCAATTGAATTTTTTATTGTTTTGCAAACAGATAAGTACGGAACCCACCAATCAAGTTACGTGCTTTAAAGCCATTATTGGCCAGTTGGCGGTAGGCTACATTACCGCGCAACCCGACTTGGCAATAAATGATGATCTCTTTGTCTTTGGGCAGTTCATCCATACGTTGACGAAGTTGGTCAACCGGAATATTGATGTCGCCTTTGAGATGATTACCATTTTCACGTTCACTTGGATTACGTACATCCAAAAGAATATGCGTGTCACTTAGCGAATCGATTTGATCAAAATGGATGGCTTTTGCATCGCCTTTCATTATATTTGTCGCGACAAAAGCTGCTTGGTTAATCACATCTTTCGCGCTGCCGTATGGTGGCGCGTAAGTCAGCTCTAAGTGTTGTAGTTGTTCTACTGTCATACCTGCACGTTGAGCGACAGCCATCACGTCGATACGCTTGTCGATGCCATCTTTACCAACCGCTTGCGCACCAAATATTTTTCCATTTTGTGGATCAAAGAGCATTTTAAAAGAGACAATTTCGGCACCGGGATAATAGCTAGCATGGCTTGCGGTGTGTACATATACTTTTTCGTATTCAACACCGTCACGTTTTAGTTGCTTCTCGTTTTTACCTGTCGATGCTACAGCTAAGTCGAATATTTTACAGATGGCAGTTCCTTGTGTCCCTTGATAGCTTTCGTTACGACCAAGCATGTTATCAGCTGCCATGCGACCTTGGCGGTTGGCAGGACCTGCGAGTGGAACCAGTGTTTGTTTGCCTGTAACAAAATCCTTTTCTTCGATCGCATCGCCGACGGCGTAAATCGCTGGATCGCTGGTCTGCATCTGTTCGTTCACCCAAATGCCACCAAGTTCACCGAGTTGTAAGCCCGCTTCAGCAGCCAGTTTGGTTTCTGGACGCACACCAATCGCCATAATCAGGATGTCAGTGGTGAGTATTTCACCATTGCTGAGCACAAGATCCAGTTCACCTTCGATGTGTTTGTGCTCCAGAGTTTCACCCGATTCTGTGCTAGGTAACGTCGCCGCTGGTTTATATTCGACCGATTTTAAGGCAACACCTAAACGTAAATCGATGCCTTTAGCGCGAATCTCCGCATGAGCAAAGCCCGCCATTTCACTATCGACAGGTGTCATTACCTGATCAGCCATTTCGATCAGCGTGGTTTTGATACCGAGGTGATGGAACGCTTCCATCATTTCCAAACCGATAAAACCACCGCCGACGACAGTTGCATGCTCAGGTTTATTCATTTGCAGCGTCTGGATGATTTTATCCATATCTGGAATGTTGCGCAGCGAATGGGTCAGTGGGTTTTGAATCCCAGGAATCGACGGGACAATAGGACCCGCTCCAGGGGAAAGCAGCAAAAAATCATAACTTTCTTGGTACTCTGACTGATCCAGCAGATTGCGTACAGTGATGGTTTTCGCTGCACGATTAATGCGCAGCACTTCATTCATAGTGCGCACATCTACATTAAAACGCGCTAAAAAGCTTTCCGGTGTTTGTAGCAGCAAATTGCTGCGCTCTTTGATGTCACCGCCGATGTGATATGGCAAGCCACAGTTAGCAAATGAAACGAAGGGGCCCCGCTCAAACATAATGATTTCAGCTTCTTCGCTGAGTCGACGAGCACGAGCCGCTGCGGATGCACCACCCGCGACACCACCAATAATCACAATCTTAGTCATAAATTACTCCAGTAAAATTAAACAAAAGCGGCATGGTAAGGTAAGTAAATCCTCAGTGCAGGCCAAGCTTTTTCAAGAAAAAGGCCGCTGGACAAATCCCTGTGAAAGCGCTTTGAATTAAGTTCACTCCAACAAATACCGTTAGCCAAATAAAGTTTGAATGGACAAACACAGTTAAAACGATCGACAGCAGTACCATGCTGCCCGCCAATATTCTTACCCCATTTTCAATCGTCATGTTGTTACCCTCCGTTGTAAATTAAAGTCACTATAAATTTATTGATTAGCAATGTCTAATGTTAATTTATCTAATTTTGGATAAGCTAAATAAGCGTTGACTAAAGCTCATTCATTAGTATTATCTAATTAAATGCAATGCGAAGGGGGAATGATGGAGATCACATCAGTCAATGTGGAGCAAATGAAAACAAATGCGATAGAGGTTTCAGAGTTGCTTAAAACGATGGCCCATCCTGAGCGTTTGATGGTGCTTTGCCAGTTAATTAATGGTGAGGTGGGCGTTGGAGAATTGCAGCAAAGCTCGATGTTAAGTCAATCAGCCTTTTCGCAACATTTAACCGTGCTTCGTAAGCAAAATATGATCAAAGCAAGAAAGGAGTCGCAGCAAGTCTTCTATTCGCTATCAGATCCGCGGGTTGTACAGCTTATTCAAAGTTTGCAGACCGTTTTTTGTAATTAGTTCATTTGTCATAGGTTAAAAGGATAAATAATGTTGTTTTCTATTCCTTGGGAATCGTTGTTAGGTGGTGTTTTACTAGGGATATCAACTTCACTCATGTTGCTGTTTAACGGCAAAATTGCTGGGATAAGTGGGGTATTAACGGGATTGATGACGCCTAAAACGCGTGATTTTGCATGGCGTTTGTTATTTGCACTTGGCATGGTAACTGGTGGTGCTATTGCCGTTTGGTTTTTAAATGCACAAGTGCCGCAAACTTTTAACTTTAATAACGGTGTTTTGGCGCTTGCTGGCCTATTAGTTGGGGTAGGCACTCGATTAGGAAATGGTTGCACCAGTGGCCATGGTATCTGTGGTGTTGGTCGACTATCCACTCGCTCTATTGCGGCGACAGGTACCTTCATGGGCGTTGCTGCCATTACTGTGTTTGTACGCCTTCATCTTCTATAAGTGAGTCAAAATGAATCAGATGTTGTTTAGATTAACCTCGTTAGTGGCAGGTATTTTGTTTGGTGCGGGTATGGTTATCTCAGGAATGGCCAATCCAGCCAAAGTCGTAGGTTTTTTGGATGTGGCTGGTGCTTGGGATCCAAGCTTAATGTTTGTGATGGGAGGCGCATTGGCCGTTTTTATGCCGACCTATTTCATCGTTATTAAAGCAAGACAGCAGCCTATAAACGCAGAAAAATTCTGTTTAGCGACGACTCGCAGTGTTGATACCCGGCTTATCTCTGGTGCTGCGATTTTTGGGTTAGGTTGGGGATTAGTGGGCATCTGTCCAGGGCCAGCACTATCAAGCCTTGCACTGGGTAATATTGAGGTATGGCTATTCTTTGTCTCAATGATGGTTGGGCTTGGTGCAACTAATTTGTTGATCTGCATTAAGAATAATAAACAACAGCAAACGCAAACGGTTTAATCTAACTAGAATTCAATAAGCAAGTGGAATCGTAACGATTAACATGAGGGATGGGTATGAAAAGGCGAATTTGGATTGCGTGTATTGCCTTAATCACGAGCGGTTATTGGGCCGTTGGCTATGCTGATGATCGTTATATCGTGACCTATGAGCAGATACCACAGCAGATTGCATTTGAAGGTGTTGTCCAGCCAGTTAACAAAGGGACAGTTGCGGCTCAAACCTCTGGTCGAGTCGTTGGTGTGTATGTCGACGTTAACGATTTTGTTAAAAAGGGCGACGTGCTATTAGAAATCAGCGCTATTCAGCAATCGGCTTCTTTAGACGCATTTCAAGCTCAGTTAACCAGTGCAGAGGCTCGAAATCGTGAAGCTCAAGCTCAACTAAAGCGTTATCGACTGCTGTTTCCTAAAGGTGCGATTTCACAAGACCAAATGGATGGCGCTGAAGCTCAAGCTCGAAGTGCTGCTGCGGCCGTCAAGGCGGCAAAAGCCGCAGTCGTGCAGGCGAAGGAGTCACTTGGATACACCAATATTACCGCCCCTTATGATGGTGTCGTGACGGAGCGACATGTAGAGCTGGGTGAAACGGTGGCTCCGGGTACTGCGCTGCTCAGTGGTTTCTCATTCAATGAGTTGCGTGTTGAAACGGCCATTCCGCAGCGCTATCAGCCTGCAGTCACCAATGTTGCTCAATTCCAAGTCATTATGCCTACGGGCGATAAAATAACCCCAATCGATTACAGCTTATTCAGTTATGCAGACCCTCAATCACATACATTCAAAATCCGTCTTGAGCTGCCTCGTGCAGATCAAACTAACAAGTCCGGGCAAGTGATGCCAGGAATGTGGGTCAAGACAGAGTTTAATTATGGTCAACGTGAGGTGATGCTCATTCCTGTTGCCGCTGTGATTCGCCGAGCAGAACTGAGTGCCGTATATCGCATCGTTGATGATAAACGACTGCTAAATCCAGTGCGATTAGGGCAAACCTATGGTGAATATGTGGAAGTATTATCTGGCTTGGAACAAGGCGATACGGTTGCAAGCCGTGTATTTACACAAGTAGGTGAGTGATATGGATAATCGTTTAGGCGTCTCAGGACGTATTGCCAAAGCTTTTCAGACTTCAGCGATGACGCCGTTGCTCGCGATTGTTGGGTTACTGATGGGCGTTTTTGCGGTAATGGTTACTCCTAAAGAAGAAGAGCCGCAAATCGATGTGACCTTTGCCGATGTGTATATTCCTTTTCCCGGAGCTTCTCCGGCGGAAGTGGAAAGTTTAGTGACGAACCCAGCAGAGCAGATCATCTCTGAAATTGAGGGAATTGATAAAATTTACTCTTTTTCACAACCCGATGGTGCGATGATTGTGGCTATCTTTGATGTCGGCGTTCCTAGAAACGACGCCGTGGTTCGTATTTATAATAAACTCTATTCCAATAAAGATTGGATGCCAAAAGGCGTTGGGGTGGGCGAGCCGATCATTAAACCTAAAGGCATTGAAGATGTGCCTATCGTCAGCATTACGTTATCCGATAAAACGGGTACTTTGGACAACCAGCAGTTAACGCAAGTGGCCCATGGTTTAGAAACAGAGCTCAAACGCATTGATGGTACACGAGATATTTATACGATAGGTCGCCACCCTACTATTGTTGATGTACGTTTAGACCCCGTTAAAATGAACAGCTTTGGCATCACGTTAGATCAACTGAATCAGCATCTTCCTGCGGCGAACCACAGCTCTCCAATGTTGAAACTGACGCATGAAAATCAGCAGTTTCCCATCCAAATTGGTCAGTTTTTAACAAAAGTTGAAGAAGTAAAGCAATTGGTGATTGGGCTGCATAACCAGACACCGGTATATTTAGCGGATGTCGCTACGGTTCAATTGGGTGTTGATACATCAACCCAACAAGTTTGGACCAGTGATAAGCAAGGTATTTATCCAGCAGTTACCTTAGCCATCGCTAAAAAAGGAGGTGAAAACGCCGTTCGTGTGGCTGAGATGGTTGAAGCTCGAGTTGCAGAACTTGAAAATCAGTTAATTCCACACGGAATCAGTGTTGAAATCACGCGTGACTACGGGAAAACCGCCGCCGATAAAAGCAATACATTGATCGGTAAATTGATTTTTGCAACCACTGCAGTCGTTATTTTGGTGGTTATTGCGATGGGATGGCGCGAGGCTATCGTGGTCGGTATGGCTATTGTTGTCACCTTGATGATGACACTGTTTGCATCATGGGCATGGGGTTTTACACTCAACCGGGTCTCGCTTTTTGCGTTAATTTTCTCTATTGGCATTTTAGTGGACGATGCCATTGTTGTTGTGGAAAATATCCACCGTCATATGGCGTTAGGTAAGCGCAAGCTGGTGGATCTCATTCCTACGGCGGTTGATGAAGTGGGTGGACCCACAATCCTTGCCACCTTAACCGTGATTGCCGCACTATTGCCAATGGCCTTTGTCTCTGGGCTTATGGGCCCGTATATGAGCCCAATTCCCATCAATGCTTCGATGGGAATGCTGATTTCATTGGCGGTTGCATTTGTCTTTTCACCTTGGTTAGCGGCCAAGTTTCTTAAGCCTTCATCGCATCAAGCACAATCTCAATCAACTCAAGGCATCTTTCACCGAATCATGAATCCTTTCGTGGTCTCGGCTGCACAAAGACGTAACCGGCTTTTCTTGATGCTTGCGGTATTTGCGCTTATTGCTGGCTCCCTATTACTGCCAATCACAAAGGCCGTGGTTTTAAAAATGCTGCCTTTCGATAATAAATCAGAGTTTCAAGTGGTATTGGATATGCCTGAGGGGGCGTCGCTTGAGAAAACGCAACGCGTTTTATTTGAACTTGGCACGGTGTTAAATAGCGTGCCTGAAGTCAGTGGGTATCAGATTTACGCAGGTACAGCCGCACCGATCAACTTCAATGGCCTTGTTCGTCATTATTTTATGCGCAATCAAGCCAACCAAGGTGATATTCAGGTGAACCTGTTAGGGCGAAAAGAGCGCGATAAAGATAGTCATACGATTGCAAGTGAAGTACGCCTCAAGCTTAATGAGGTTGCCAGCCGATTTGGCGGTAAAGTCAAAGTCGTTGAAGTTCCACCGGGGCCACCCGTTTGGTCACCTATTTTAGCGGAAGTTTATGGTCCGACACATGAGATTCGGGCACAAGTGGCAAGGATGCTACGCGGGATCTTCCGCGAAACAGCGGATATTGTCGATATCGATATGTATCTACCGGAAGTGCATCAAAAATGGCAAGTAGTGATTGATCGCAGCAAAGCGTCACACTATCAAGTACCTTATGCTTCGATAGTCGATGCTTTGGCGACGGCCGTCGGTGGAAAGCCGATCACCTATTTGCACAGTGAGCACAGCAAGTACCCAATCCCCATTCAAGTGCAAGCTAGTGAAAACGTCAAAGTCCGATTAGATCAAGTGTTGAACATGAAAGTAGGGAGCACTGCGGGCAGTGCATATCCACTGTCTGATTTAGTCACTATTCGCCAAACTCAAATGGATGACTACATTGTGCATAAAAACCTGTTACCAATGGTGATGGTGGTGGCGGATATGACGGGTGAAACAGACAGCCCCTTATACGGTATGTTTGATATGGCGTTCAACATTAATGCACTTGGTCTATCTGTGGAACAGTATTATATCCACCAACCTACAGGGTTAAATGGTGTCGAAATATTCTGGGATGGTGAATGGACGATCACTTATGAAACATTCCGCGACATGGGCATTGCCTACGCGGTTGGGATGATCCTTATTTACTTACTGGTTGTCGCGCAGTTTAGGTCCTACCTTGTTCCGTTGATCATTATGGCTCCAATCCCGCTGACGATTATCGGCGTCATGCCCGGCCATGCGTTACTTGGTGCTCAGTTCACCGCCACGTCGATGATTGGTATGATTGCGTTAGCAGGGATTATTGTGCGTAACTCTATCTTGCTGGTTGATTTCATTAATCAGCAGGTTGAAGAAGGCGTGGCATTTTCCGAAGCGGTTATTCAGTCTGCGGCTGTTCGTGCTAAGCCCATCATGCTTACCGCTTTAGCGGCCATGATCGGGGCGGTATTTATTTTAGATGATCCCATTTTTAATGGCTTAGCTATTAGCCTGATTTTCGGCATCTTTGTTTCTACCGTCTTAACTTTATTGGTTATTCCTGTTTTGTATTATACGGTGATGCGTCATTGATCTTTCTGTTCTAACAATTCCCTTGCTCTAACTATAAAAAGGGCGCTGAGTAGTCAGCGCCCTTTTTATCAGCTTTAAAATGTCAGCAGGCAATGGATATTAAAAATGCAGTTTTAAATAGGTAGATTACGGATAAATTCGCTATGATTATAACTAAAGGTGTTTCATAACAAGAAAAGCGGTGCAAGCTTAATCGTGTTTGAGTCAACTAAACTCCCCAGTTAGGAAAACATGAAACTGAAATCTGCGTTATTGATGATATTTTCTCGAGTGATGGCTGTATTGGCGCTGCAGCTTCCAGTTATCGCTTCTACGGCAGAAGTCGGTGAACCGCTCTCCAGCGAGCATGATTTTTCTCAACCTCTGCTTATTACAAGCTCAGCCAAGTGGAAACCGTATTCGTATATTAATAAGCAAGGAGAGCCTGCCGGAATCTTAGTCGATTATTGGAAAGTCGTTGCTGAGCAAAGCGGGTTCGATGTTGAATTTAAACTAGTAAGCTGGAACGAATCACTAGAGCTGGTTAAACATGGGCAAGCCGACGTTCATGCGGGTCTAATTCAATCACCTGAGCGAGATCTGTTCCTCGATTTTGGACCTGAAATTATGGCGATCGAGACGCACGTATTCTTAGATCAACACTTACTCGGTACGGATTTTGACAAAATATTTTCAGGTGAAACCGATATTAAGGTTGGCATTGTATTGGGTGGCTATGAGGCGTATTACGCAGCTCAATATTTACCTAAATTAAACTTGGTCTACTTTGCCACGAATGAAGATATGTTGTATGCCGCTTCCAGTGCAAAATTAGAAGGGTTTATTAGCGATTATCAAGTCGCTAATCTCTTTATGTTTACAGAAAATAGCCCGAAAAAATATGTGCCAGTTAAGTTTCTCTATTCTGAGCCGTTGCGCTTTGGGGTGAAAGAGGGCAATGACGTTCTTTGGCAGAAGCTCGCAAATGCGACAGATAAGGTATCTGATGCCTCTAAAATGCAGTTATTTAGTCGCTGGATCTACATGGAAACGGTTTACCCAAAATATTTTATCCCGATCATCATTAGCGTAGCTCTGATGGTTCTCTGTATTTACATCTTGATGTTAAGACGCGCAGTCATACATAAAACCATCGATTTAGAGAGAGCAAATCACTTGCTAGAGAAATTGGCGCAAACTGATGAGCTAACAAAAATCAGTAATCGCCGACACTTCCAATCAAAGATAGCAGAATTGCAAGGAACTCCCGTCCCCTTCACCTTATTGGTGTTTGACATTGATAACTTTAAGCTAATCAATGATCAGTTTGGTCATGAAGTGGGTGATCAAGCCATTATTCATGTGGTTAGACATGTACAGAGAAAGTTATCCAATAATGACTTTATTGCTCGTTTAGGTGGAGAAGAGTTCGCCATTATTCTTACTCTCTATACCTTTGAAGAGGTCAAATTGAAAGCTCAATATATCTGTCAATCTGTCTATGAAAATCCAATGCGAGTAGTCAATGATACCATCACGCTCAGTATCAGTTTGGGTGGCGCCTATTACGATCTTGTTCCTGATAAAGTCTTACTTACTGTTGCGGACAGTTTAATGTACCAAGCCAAGTCGGCGGGTAAAAATCGTGCTGTAGTGGTTAAAGTTGATCAATGTGCGGATTGATCATTCCAATTAACTTCATTTCGGCCATCTATTATCACTTGGCTCGCCCGAGGACAGTGTTTCAAGAAAAGCCATTCCAAGAAAAGTATGGATGATGTTTTTTGGCAACGAAATGACCTCGATTAATCATGAAATAGTGTGCTGGAATTCGACATTCCATGTCGCTAATGTGAGACTTTGTGCCCAAGTCGCGAAAGAGGGAATAAAGAGTATTGCTG
The DNA here is from genome assembly GCF_029478525.1 of Vibrio sp. 1151_11. Lineage (NCBI taxonomy): Bacteria > Pseudomonadati > Pseudomonadota > Gammaproteobacteria > Vibrionales > Vibrionaceae > Vibrio > Vibrio sp. 1151_11. Next base: position 11,429 of record NZ_SHMN01000016.1, read on the forward strand.
CCGCTAATTGACATACACATTTTGATTTTAACATCGCAATCCCTCACTGATCGAATGTGAAGGCTTAGCCCATCAGGTTTGGTGAAATTTCAAGAGGGAAAATCAAAAATTTGCAATTTTCATCGTTTCTTTTCTAAGTGAGATCTACTACTCCAAGATCGCATTGATCTTGTTCAATGCTCGGTTTTTTTTGATCCAAATCAATACCCTGAGTTGGGAGTTTTCGTTAAATGCACCACAATATATTGTGTCAGTCGGATAATAAACTGCTCTATATAGTGTGTTTGTGGATAACTCTGTGAGTATGCTAGGGGTAAGGAGAAATGGTGAAACCTATCGTAATCAAACGTGACGGATCGAGAGCCCCGTTCAACCGTGATCGCATTCAATCTGCCGTCGAAAGTGCAGCTGAACATATTGATAAAGAGATCGCTATTTACGCACTCAATGTGGCGTTGGCGGTAGAGCTGAAGCTCAAAGATTACGATGAAGTCCATATCGCCGAGATTCAAACCTTAGTAGAGAACGAGCTAATGCAAGGGCCCTATAAAGCATTAGCTCGTTCATACATCGAGTACCGACACGATCGTGATATCGCGCGTGAAAAGCAAAGTGCCTTGACGCAAGAGATTGAAGGCCTTATCGAAGAAAGTAATGCCGATCTGCTCAATGAAAATGCGAATAAAGACGGCAAAGTGATCCCAACGCAGCGTGACTTACTGGCTGGTATTGTGGCGAAACACTACGCTAAAACCCGCATTTTACCACGTGATATTGTGCAAGCGCATGAAGAGGGTGATATCCACTATCATGACTTGGATTACGCTCCCTTTTTCCCAATGTTTAACTGCATGCTGATTGATTTAAAAGGCATGCTCACTCATGGCTTTAAGATGGGTAATGCGGAAATTGATACGCCAAAATCAATTTCAACCGCCACCGCAGTGACCGCGCAAATTATCGCTCAGGTTGCGAGCCATATTTACGGCGGCACCACCATCAACCGTATCGATGAAGTGCTTGAACCTTATGTGACAGCCAGTTACGACAAACATTTAGAAATAGCAAAAGAGTGGGATATTCATCATCCCGAAGCCTTTGCTATGTCCCGTACAGAAAAAGAGTGCTACGACGCATTCCAGTCACTTGAATATGAAGTCAACACTTTGCATACCGCTAATGGGCAAACTCCGTTTGTCACTTTCGGCTTTGGTCTAGGGACCAGTTGGGCCTCTAAATTGATTCAACAGTCGATTTTGAAAAATCGCATTGCTGGCTTAGGCAAAAATCGTAAAACGGCTGTATTCCCTAAATTGGTATTTGCCATCAAAGATGGCTTAAATCATAAAGCGGAAGATCCAAATTATGACATCAAACAACTCGCATTAGAGTGCGCAACCAAACGCATGTACCCGGACATTCTCAACTACGACAAAGTAGTTGAAGTGACGGGTTCATTCAAAACCCCAATGGGTTGCCGCAGCTTCTTAAATACCTATGAAGAAGGTGGTGAGCTGATTCACGAAGGGCGCAATAATTTGGGGGTAGTCAGTCTCAATTTGCCTCGTATCGCGCTGAAAGCGGGCCGAAATATTGAACAGTTCTACACATTACTCGATAAAAAATTAAAACTGGCTCGCCGTGCTTTAGAAACTCGCATCAGCCGCCTTGAAAAAGTCAAAGCACGCGTCGCACCTATTTTGTATATGGAAGGGGCATGTGGTGTTCGATTAAAAGCCGATGATTCTATTGCCGATATATTCAAAAATGGCCGAGCATCTATCTCTTTGGGCTACATCGGTGTGCATGAAACCATTACCGCGCTCTATGGCAGTGATACACATGTTTATGATGATAGCGAGCTGCGAGATCGCGCGTTAGATATCATTAAATACCTGAAAGGGGCCGTTAACCAATGGACGGAAGAAACCGGTTACGCGTTCAGTTTGTACGGTACGCCAAGTGAGAACCTCTGCAGCCGTTTCTGCCGTATTGACACCAAAGAATTTGGTGTGATTGAAGGTGTAACGGATAAAGGTTATTACACCAATAGCTTCCATTTGGATGTGCAAAAGAAAGTTAATCCATACGATAAGATTGATTTTGAGATGCCATATCCAGAGGTTTCAAGTGGTGGATTTATCTGTTATGGAGAGTTTCCGAATATGCAGAAAAACGTAGAAGCGCTTGAAAACGTTTGGGATTACAGTTACAGCCGTGTTCCTTATTATGGGACCAATACGCCAATTGATGAGTGCTATGAATGCGGTTTTACTGGCGAATTTGAGTGTACGAGTAAAGGGTTTACCTGTCCTAAATGTGGTAATCACGACTCATCCAAAGTCTCCGTAACCCGCCGCGTGTGTGGCTACCTTGGTAGCCCAGATGCTCGTCCGTTTAACTTCGGTAAACAAGAAGAAGTTAAACGTCGCGTTAAACACTTGTAAGTGATAGTGAGTAACCTGTTGGCATGAATTATCACCAATATCATCCGATTGATGTTGTGAATGGCCCGGGGACGCGTTGTACGCTGTTCGTCTCCGGCTGTGAACATCAGTGCAAAGGATGTTACAACAAAGGGACTTGGTCGCTGCATTCTGGCCACACTTACAATGAGCAACTAGAGCAGCAGATCATCACCGACTTGAACGACATGCGCATCAAGCGCCGAGGCTTATCCTTGTCGGGTGGCGATCCTTTACACCCGCAAAACCTTGCTTCTATTTTGCAGTTGGTTAAACGAGTAAAGACTGAATGTGTGGGGAAAGATATCTGGTTATGGACGGGATATACCCTAAACGAACTCAGTGATGCTCAAAGACAAGTCATTGAATATGTTGATGTCTTGATTGATGGAAAATTTGAACAGGATAAAGCCGATCCAAGCTTAGAATGGCGAGGCAGTGCCAATCAAATAATCCATCAATTTAAACTGTAAAAATTATGTATCTAGTGCTAACTTGAAGGTCATTACTTGAATTTCAAAGGGTTGTGACCTTCATGTTTTCACATTTACCAACACCAACACTCGATCCAATACTTTCATTATCGGTTGCATACCGCAACGATCCTCGCAGCGAAAAAGTTGACCTAGGCATTGGCGTTTATCGTAATAGCCAAGGAGAGACGCCGATTATGCGCGCCATTGCCAAAGCGCAAGAGCACGTGATTGCCACACAAACCACTAAATCGTATGTTGGACTTGCTGGGTGTGAAGAGTTTAACCAAAGCATGGTGAACTTATTATTGTCTGGCACTTCAGTGCTTGATCGTGTGGCTGCGATTCAAACGCCCGGAGCAAGCGGTGCGCTGCGTATGCTCGGTGACTTAATGCACGTAGCACAACCCGAAACGACGGTATGGATTACTGACCCAAGTTACGTCAATCATAAACCTGTGATGGAAGCGGCGGGTTTAAAAGTGAAATATTATTCTTACTTCTGTCGCGAGACTAAGCAAGTCGATACTGCGCGGATGCTTGATGATTTATCGCAAGCAGGGCCAAAAGATGTGGTGCTTATCCATGGTTGTTGCCATAACCCAACGGGCGCGGATATTGATTTCGCCGCATGGCAAGCGATCACCAGTCTTGCGCAGAAAAATGGCTTCATCCCTTTTGTTGATGTGGCCTACCAAGGGTTTGGTGAAGGTCTTGAAGAGGATGTGAAAGGGCTGCGTTTTATGGCAAACAACGTCGAAGAGATGTTGATCACCACCTCTTGTTCAAAGAACTTTGGTCTCTACCGAGAACGAACAGGTGCCGCGATTGTGGTCGGTAAAAACGCACAAGATGTGGCGAATGCGAAAGGTAAATTACTAACGTTAGCCCGTTCGACCTACACTATGCCGCCCGATCATGGTGCGGCATTGGTGAAAACTATTTTACAAAATCAAGCATTAACCGCGATTTGGAAGCAAGAGTTAAGTGAAATGCAACAGCGTTTGTTAAACCTGCGTCAAACCTTGTGTAATCATTTGAGAAATCAGCACAATACTTCACAATTCGACTTTATCGAAAGTCACAAAGGGATGTTTACTGTGCTAGTCTTTACTCCAGAACAGATGGCTCAGCTACGAGATCAATACGGAATCTATGGGGTAGGTGATGGCCGAATTAACATTGCAGGCTTATCAGAACAACATATTCCTTATGTTGCTCAAGCCATAGTGAATGTCTCTTAAATATTTATCAGTTTGATTAGGTGGGTCAATGAAACAACACTTGAAACTTATTGCTCTTTTAATGTTGAGTACTGGTTTGATGGCATGCAGCACGCTAAACCAAACCTCAACACAACCAGAGCAAAAGCCAAAAGTTGAAGAGCCAAAACAACACAATACTGAGGCACAAAAACCGGTTAAAAAGCCCTCGAAAGAGCCAGTAGTTGTGGTCGAGGCAAGGAAAACCTCAGACGGTAAGCTTATTTTAGGTGAAAAAGAGTGGGTCTATGTGCCGGGCTTGAACGAAAGCTTCAAAGCGCGTATCGATACCGGAGCCACCACCTCTTCAATTAGTGCCGTGGATGTTGTTGCTTTTGAACGCGATGGAAATGATTGGGTCAAGTTCAGGATTGAACACGATGACATCAAAAGTGATGAGATAAGTTTACCTGTTGAACGCTGGGTCAGAATTCGGCAATCCAGTGCAGAGGGTACACAAAGACGTGCGGTCGTTGTTGCTTGGATTGAAATTGGTGATCTCAAAGAAAGAACCGAATTTACGCTTGCCGATCGTACACATCTGACTTACCCACTGTTACTTGGTCGTAGTTTCTTTAAAGATGTAGCGCTTGTTGATGTGAGCCGAAAGTACGTGCAGGATAAACGTAAATAGAGATACCTTACTTCTTAGCTCAACCTAACAGCCGGCACTTGTTGCTGGCTTTTTCTTACCTCCAATTCCCTAGTTGTAACAGCAGTCTTCATTCCTCATTACTTTATTCGATATTTGCTCAATAAAATGATGCGCTGTGTTGAATAATGTTTGAAAACCATTGTGTTAAGTTTGTTAAAAAGACGATGGCGTCTAAAATGAAAACATACCACCTGCATTGGTAAACCTAAAAGGTGTTAACTCAGGATCTGATATACAAAACACTGCTTAAACCCACGCCGAGCAGTGATATGACTGCTAATAAGGAAATTGTCTATGTCTGAGCATCAACAAGCTGAAAGTAAATTTAGATTAGTGACACGCAGCGATTTTGATGGGCTGGTTTGTGCCGTGTTGCTCAAAAAACTCAACCTAATTGACGAGATCGTATTTGTTCACCCAAAGGATATGCAAGATGGGAAGGTGACGACAACTGAGCGTGACATTGTCACCAACCTGCCTTACGTCGCTAATGCTCACTTAATTTTTGATCATCACCTATCGGAAACTATTCGCAATCAAGGTGAAAGGCCGAATCATATTATTGATCCAAACGCGCCGTCTGCCGCGCATGTAGTATGGCAATATTATGGCGGACTGGATACGTTTCCCTCTCAGTGGCAAGAGATGCTGATTGCTGTCGACAAAGGTGACTCCGCGCAGTTTACTCGGGATGAAGTGCTTGATTCTGCAGGATGGAATTTACTGAATTTCCTGATGGATGCAAGAACAGGTTTAGGGCGCTTCCATGAATTTCGTATCTCCAATTATCAGTTAATGATGGATCTCATCGACTACTGTGCGAACCACTCCATTGCTGAGATTCTTGCTCTGCCGGACGTTCAAGAGCGCGTTACTTTGTACCGTGAGCATGAAATTCTATCTAAACAGCAGATTCAACGTTGTGCCAAAGTCTATAAAAACCTTGTCATTCTTGATTTGACGGGTGAAGAAATTATTTACGCGGGGAATCGGTTTATCATTTATGCCTTATTTCCCCAGTGTAATATCTCGATTCACAAAATGTGGGGCTTTCAGAAGCAAAATATCGTGTTTGCTACGGGGAAATCTATTTTTGATCGTGGCTCGAAAACCAATGTAGGCGGATTAATGCTCAAATATGGTGGTGGGGGCCATCAAGCGGCTGGAACGTGCCAAATTGCTCTTGAAATGGCCGAGCAGGTAGAAAAAGAGCTGATCAGCCAAATTACCATAGATGGTTAAAGTCGATGAAGCCCTGCATGGCAGGGCTTTTTATCTCATCGCGGCGTTTTCTATACGTTTCGTTCCTAAAACCACAAAGTTACCAATTCTTATTGCGACGCACCACTTACCAGCAATGCCAAGTTGTTTCGTTATAATTGCAGCTTGGGGTTTCGTAAATCTTATTTTTCTCTATACTTACCCAAGTGACTGAATTATTAATAGTTTACACCGATGGAATGTCGCGAAGTTATCAATGGAAGGATTCTAGTATGAGAAAAATTAAGCCTACGCTGTTAGGTGTGACTGTGCTGCTGATGAGTGCTTTGGCGACTGCGGATGTTGTAGAAACCACAACATTATCCGGCGTTGGGCAAGCCAAATATCCCGCCAATTTTTCTCATTTCGATTATGTTAATCCAAGCGCGCCTAAGTACGGAAAAGTAACTTATGGCGAGGTGGGTACTTACGACAATTTTAACCGCTTTGCTTCCCGAGGCGCTCCGGCGGCAGGCAGTGGTGAGCTTTATGATTCACTGATGTTTGCGCCCAGCGACGAAATTGATACCTATTATCCATTGATTGCTTCTAAAGTTCGTTATTCTGATGACTATTCGTGGCTAGAACTAGATATCAACCCGAACGCACGTTTTCAAGACGGTAAACCGATCACCGCGCAAGATGTTGAGTTTACGTTCAACAAGTTCATGACAGAAGGGGTGCCTCAATATCGACTGTTTTACAAAGCGGTTAAATCGGTAACGGCGATCCATCCTTTAACGGTTCGTATTGAGATGTCAGAACCTAATAGAGAAAAGTTTTTTAGTTTGGCTCAATCAACTCAAGTGTTGCCTAAGCACTATTGGCAGGATAAAAACTTAGCAGAACCATTAAATGAACCGCCAGTCGGCAGCGGTCCTTATAAAGTCGTACGTTATCAAACTGGGCAGAGTGTTACTTATGAGTTGCAGGAAGATTATTGGGCTGCCAACTTACCAGTCAGCATTGGGCGACATAATTTCAAGCAGATCCAATACGACTATTACCGCGACGATACCGTAATGCTTGAGGCATTTAAAGCTGGGGAATTTGATATTCGCCAAGAGAGTTCGGCGAAGTTTTGGGCCAGCTCATACACTGGATTGAACTTTGATAAAGGATTCATCAAGAAAGAAGCGATCGCGCATAATAGCCCAGCGTCAACCCAAGGTTTTGTATTTAATATTCAACGAGAAGTGTTTAGTGATCCGAAAGTGCGCGAGGCTTTGACCTATGCGATGGATTTTGAATGGATGAACAAAAATATGTTCTACGATCAATATTCACGAACGCGTAGCTATTTTCAAAACACAGAGTATGAAGCGAAAGGTCTTCCCTCTACTGATGAACTCACTATTCTTACACCACTAAAAGATAAGATCCCAGAACGTGTTTTTACCCAAGAATACCAACCACCAGTGACGGATGGGTCTGGTCGTATTCGTCAACAACTACGAGTCGCTTTTCAATTGCTCAAAGAGGCGGGGTGGGAGCTGAAAGATAAAGTGATGACCCATAAAGAAACGGGTAAAGCGTTTGAGTTTGAGTTATTGATCTACAGTCCGACCACGGAACGCATTGCTATTCCTTTGCAAAAAAATCTAAAACAGCTTGGTATCGAGATGAAGATTCGCTCAGTGGATACCACACAATATCTTAAGCGTTTGCGCGATAGAGATTTTGACATGCTTTCGTCGGCCTATGCGGCGAATCCTTACCCAAGTCCTAACTTGTTGATTATCTGGAATTCAAACTACATCGATTCCACGTACAATCGTGCTGGAGTGGCAGACCCAGTTGTCGACTTCCTCACTGAACAAATTGCCGCCAATCAAGAGCATCCAGAAAAATTATTGCCTTTAGGCCGAGCATTAGATCGCGTTCTACAATGGAATTTTTATCTGATCCCACAATGGTATCTGAGCCAATATCGTATCGCAACTTGGGACAAATTCGAGCGTCCTAGCGTGATGCCAAAATATGATATTGGTCTTGATACTTGGTGGGTTTCGGAGCAGAAAGCGCAATTGCTACCAGAAAAACGCCGTTAAGAGTATGCAATGACTGCTTATATTTTCCGCCGATTGCTGCTCGTTGTGCCCACGCTGTGGGCGATTATTACCATTAATTTTTTTATCATCCAAATTGCCCCCGGAGGCCCAGTTGAGCAAGCGATTGCACAAATGGAAGGGCATGGTGACGGAATTATGGAGCGATTTACTGGAGGCGGCCAAGAAGTGGATATGTCGCTGTCGGCTAACACTGGAGGATATAAAGGTTCTCGAGGTTTAGACCCCGAGGTAGTCGAAGCGATAAAAAAACAGTTTGGTTTCGATAAGCCACTTCATGTCCGTTATTTTGAAATGCTAAAAAATTACGCAACCTTTAATTTTGGTGACAGCTTATTCAAAGGGGGCAATGTTATTGATTTGATCACTGAGCGTTTACCCGTTTCGATCTCTTTAGGGCTGTGGAGTACGCTGATCATCTACCTTATCTCCATTCCTCTCGGTATTTTAAAAGCCATTCACCACGGTTCAAGGTTTGATGTATGGTCAAGCGCGGTGGTCATTATAGGTTACGCCATTCCTGGCTTCTTATTTGCGATCATTTTGATCATTATTTTTGCCAGCGGAAATTATTTCAGTTGGTTCCCACTGCGTGGTTTAGTATCAAATAATTTTGCTGATCTGACTTGGTATCAACAAATTGGCGACTATTTTTGGCATTTGGCTTTGCCCATCTTTGCAATGGTGATCGGCGGGTTTGCCACTTTGAGTATGCTAACGAAAAACTCATTTCTTGATGAGATCAACAAACAGTATGTGGTGACGGCTCGAGCAAAAGGACTGGATGAAGGACGTATTCTTTATCAGCACGTTTTTCGTAATGCGATGCTGATTATTATTGCCGGTTTTCCAAGTGCTTTTATCAGCATATTTTTCACCGGTTCGATGCTGATTGAAGTGATGTTTTCACTGGAAGGTATAGGGCTACTTGGTTTTGAATCGACCATTCAACGGGATTATCCTGTAGTGTTTAGTTCTTTATACATCATGACGTTACTTGGATTAGTCCTCAGCATCATTTCCGATTTGACCTATATTTGGGTTGATCCTCGAATCGACTTTGAGGCTCGTTCATGATGGTAAAAAAAAGGCTGTCCAACCCATTAAACGTATTGCGCTGGCACGGTTTTAAGTCCAATCGGCGCGGTTTTTATTCACTATGGTTGTTTACGTTTTTATTTGTGGTGAGCCTATTTGCTGAGCTGATTGCAAATGATAAACCCCTTTTGGTTGAGTACGATCAGCAGTGGTTTTTCCCGACCTTTCAACAATATGCAGAAACTCGTTTTGGTGGTGAGTTTGAAACCGAAGCGGATTATACCGATCCTTACGTCATCGATCTGATTGAACAAAAAGGTTTTATTGTTTGGCCATTGATCCCATTTAGTTACGACACCATCAACTTTAATATCAATAATGCAGTGCCGTCAGCGCCAGATTCAGTGAACTGGCTTGGTACTGATGATAAAGGGCGCGATGTGCTGGCTCGTATTATTTACGGGTTTCGTATTTCGGTTTTGTTTGGCTTTGTATTAACACTCGTCTCGTCAGTGATAGGCGTTATCGTTGGTGCCACTCAAGGTTATTATGGCGGTTGGCTTGATTTACTTGGGCAACGTTTTATTGAAGTTTGGTCAGGGATGCCAACGCTTTTTCTGCTGATCATTTTATCGAGTTTCGTCGAACCGAATTTTTGGTGGTTGCTTGGTATTATGGTGCTTTTTAGTTGGATGAGTTTAGTGGGCGTGGTGAGAGCGGAGTTTTTACGCTGTCGTAATTTTGATTATGTGCGGGCTGCGCAAGCGATGGGGGTGAGTGATCGCCGCATTATGCTTCGCCACATGCTACCTAACGCGATGGTGGCTTCTTTAACCATGATGCCCTTTATTCTTTCAGGCTCAGTTACGACTTTAACATCCTTAGATTTTCTCGGTTTTGGCTTGCCAGTCGGCTCGCCCTCTTTGGGCGAATTATTGGCGCAAGGGAAAGCCAATTTACAAGCTCCATGGTTAGGTATTTCAGCATTTGTGGTGCTCTCGTTAATGCTGACATTATTGGTCTTTATCGGCGAAGCTGTACGCGATGCTTTTGACCCGCATTCGACAGGGAGAAGATGATGAGTAAAACCGTACTCTCTATCCAAAATCTTTCGGTCGGGTTTGGTCAAAAAGACAATATTGAACCTGTGATTAAAGTGGTGTCACTTTCTCTCTCCGCAGGGGAAACTTTAGCGCTGGTGGGGGAAAGTGGTTCTGGTAAATCAGTGACGGCGAATGCCATTTTGAAGTTGTTACCGAAAAGTGCTGCCCACTATTTGCAAGGGGAGATCTTTTTTGATGGTATCAACACGTTGAACTGTAGCGAGAGGCAATTAAGAGGTATACGAGGCGGGCGGATTGGTATGATTTTCCAAGAGCCAATGGTCTCACTCAATCCTCTGCACAAAGTTGGTAAACAGTTGATCGAAGTTGTTGAGATTCATCGAGGACTAAGAGGCAGCAAAGCACGTCAGTTGGCCATTGCATGGTTAGAAAAAGTGGGTATTCGATCGCCAGAAATTAAGATCAATGCTTATCCACATGAACTTTCTGGGGGAGAACGCCAGCGAGTCATGATTGCGATGGCTTTGATCAATGAGCCTGAATTACTGATTGCTGATGAGCCGACCACTGCGCTTGATGTTTCTGTTCAGGCGCAAATATTAGATCTACTTAAAAACCTGCAACAAGAACTGGGTATGGCCATGTTGTTCATTACTCATGATCTCAGTATTGTTAAGCGTATCGCTGATCGCGTTGCAGTGATGCAAAATGGGCAAGTGATCGAGGTGAATGATGCCAAAACGCTGTTCTCATCACCCTCTCACTCTTATACCAAAAAATTGATTGAATCCGATCCTCGAGGTTTGCCCGTTGACGTAAACCCTGACAACTCAATTCTAGTGCAGCTTCAGCATCTCAAAGTATGGTTTCCCATCACTGGCGGCTTATTCAAGCGCACGGTCTCGCATATTAAAGCTGTCACTGACATGCAGTTTAAGCTTAAAAGAGGACATTCATTAGGAATTGTTGGCGAGAGCGGTTCGGGTAAATCGACCACTGGCATGGCGATACTAAAATTAGTCCATTCGGAAGGCTCGATTTGTTACGACAATAATGAGCTGCAAGGGTTAGATAGGAAAGCTATGTTACCTTATCGCAGCAAGATGCAAGTCGTTTTTCAAGATCCATTTTCAGCACTGAATCCGAGAATGTCGGTGGCGCAGATTATTGGTGAAGGGTTAGAGGTTCATAGCCGTTATGATAGACAAACTGTTGAACGAATGATTTGTGATGTGATGCGAGAAGTTGAACTCGACCCAGCCACTCGCTACCGTTATCCCAATGAGTTTTCAGGTGGGCAACGACAACGTATCGCGATTGCTCGGGCATTGGTGCTTAAACCTGAGTTCATTTTACTTGATGAACCAACTTCTTCTTTAGATCGTACGATTCAAGCCCAAGTGTTGGATTTGCTTAAATCGCTGCAACAAAAATATGGATTAACGTACTTGTTCATTAGCCATGATTTACATGTGGTGAAATCATTATGCCACTACACTATGGTGATGAAACAGGGTGAAGTCGTTGAGCAAGGGGAAACGCAACAGCTGTTTCTCAATCCTCAGCACCCTTATACCCAAGAGCTTATTTCCTTTTCTTATTAAACATCACGCTATGTCATACAGTTAAATAACGTGATGTTGTCGCTAGGAAAACAGTGAGTGAATATTGAAAGTAGCGGTAAAGTTGGGGCGCTACGCGCATGTAAAGAATATCGTTATTAAATGGCCATCTTAATGGCTGGTACTATCGCTCCCGGCATGGCTAAAAAATAGCCTTGAAACATATCAATATCGAGTTTTTGCATTGCTTCGAGTTGCGCTTGGGTTTCGATGCCTTCTACAACGGTATTGGAACCATTCTGTTTCGCAAGGGTAATGCCATCCATAAGTGGGTCACAATCACCTTGCATATATTTGAGTAATAAGCTTCGATCAAATTTGATGATATCAGGCGTCACCAAATTAACCCGTTGTGGTGTTGAGGCTTGAGTACCAAAATCATCAATGGCAATTTTAAAACCATTTGCAGCCAGACTTTGCGTTGCGCATTGCAGCTTGCTTTCATTTTCTGAATCGATTTCAATCAATTCCATGACTAGTTGATTATGTTCTATATGCAGTTCTTTGAGGCGATCGCATAGCAATGCTTTGTTGATGTCGCTGATGGCAAACAATTCACCCGCGACAGGCAGTAAATTTAGAAATAATTGGCATTGACGATATTCGGAAAGGGCATAGTTTCGGATGTGGATAACTCGGCTGAGTCTTTCTACGTTAAGTTTGTCGATAGGATTAATAGTGTCGGAATGGAAAAAACAATCGGGGCGAATGGTCGTGCTGCCATTGGCGGTTATTCTCACTAGGGCTTCAACGCCCACAATACGGTTATCCCGCGAGAATATCGGCTGGAAAACGCTTCGCAGCACAAGATGCTGGTAATGAGCAATAAACTGGCCATCGGAATCCAGAGACATGCATTTTGAAAACTGAGTTTTGTTAGTTAAAAGCATACAATTTTCGATATCCTAATCATTAATTTTTGCTTGAAGCATCCGAGCGCCAATATGCCATGCCATATTATTGACTCACCTTGACCTTTGTCAATTGTACCTTTGGCTAAGATGAAAATTTGTGGGTTGTCAAAACAGCGTCACAAATATTGAATTATTTAGTGAATGTGATGTGGCAGGTTCAATTGATTGAGTGTGTGCTAAATCAGAAGACAGCCCAATGAAGAGGGTAATATAAAATCTAGAACTTGGAAGAAAATGAGGGCGGTTTGTTTACGTTACGCCCATTGTAATACGGCATATAATTGAATGTACTTTCGGACTAGTTGCTGGTTTTTAGAGCGTTTTAAAGGATGGCTAAATTTAATATAACAAGGGCTAATTTGAAAACGGTTCTCTAAAGATTGAGTTAGCAATGAGTCACTTTCATACAGCGTGATACCTTGTGCGAGGTATTGATCTATTTCATCGGGTAATTGCCCTGTCCACCAATGAAGTAACTCGCGACTTTTTTGGCTACGACTGATCCAGTGATCGGTCAGTAATAACAGTAAATCATTCGGTTGAATCGCGTAAGCGTACTCATATTTCCACTGCGCAATGTCTTGCATCAACTTTTCTCGACAGGTTTTACCTGCACTGACCATATGGTGAGTCAGGATCCATACCGTTCCGGCATCACTGCTCACTCGGTAATGGTGTGGCATGTCTCGCTGAGGGATTGATTCAATAACAGAATAGTGGCATGGGTGCCCAAATTCACTGAGTGTACGAGCCAACCTGCGAGCAAAAGCCAGCCCTAAGTGATGTTCACTCATTCCTTGGTTGTGTATGGTGGGGTAGTGCTTTTCACAAAGTTTTAGACAGTCAGCTTGAAATTCGTTGACGCTTTGCGTGAGTATGTCCAGTAGCAACTCGTTGTTCTCCTTTAATAAAGCCAAGCAAGATTACCACAGTTATCAACAAGCACGAGCAGCAAATGGCGAGTTCTTGATCTTTCACACTATTCTTCTAATACGAGCATTCTACAGGTGTTAAACCCTTATGATTTGAAGCTACCGTTGTTTCAAGTTGTTTGAGCCTAAGTCGTGGTTATCTATATCCACAATAAGTTCCTTCAGTTTTTTCGAATAACTCAATCAATACTAAAGTATGTCCACAATGTAAAGTATGGTAAATACTGTGTTAATAATTTAGGCTAGAATATAGATTCAATTCACTTTGTTGCTGTTTCACTTGCTGGTTTAGAAAATTTATGACAACTGAAGTTAAAAATTACAACTTAGTCACGCGTCTTATCCATTGGTTATCCGCACTCGTTATCATCGGTATGTTTGGTGCTGGGATCTGGATGGTTGAGTTAACCTATTACAGTCAATGGTATAACACCGCGCCACATTGGCATAAATCTGTCGGTTTGTTGCTGCTCGCGGTCACCCTGTTCCGCATACTATGGAAGTTGGTGAGTGTCTCTCCTGCCATTGGTGGCGGCCACTATGAGCGCATTGCGGCTAAAGCGGCGCACGGATTAATGTATTTATTATTGATGACGCTGTTTGTATCAGGCTATTTGATCTCAACAGAAGATGGCCGAGGGATTGATGTTTTCAATTGGTTTACTGTACCAAGTATGGGCTTGTTGTTTGAAGGACAAGCCGATCTCTCTGGTACGGTTCACTTTTACGCAGCTTGGACGCTGATTATTTTAGCAGGCGTGCACGCTGTTGCCGCACTCAAGCACCATTTTATTGATAAAGACGATACGCTACGAAAAATGATAGGAGCTTCTAAATGAAGAAAACGTTACTTGCTACTGGATTGGCTTTCGCAACACTCATGCCGCTAGGTGCAAACGCTGCTGACTATGTTCTAGATACCAAAGGTGCGCATGCTTCAATTAACTTTAAAGTCAGCCATCTTGGTTATAGCTTTACCAAGGGCCGCTTTAACAAGTTTGATGGTGAGTTTTCCTACGATCCTAACGACCTTGCAAGCTCAAAAGTGAAAGTTAATGTGGATACTCGCAGCTTGGACAGTAACCATGCTGAACGTGATAAACATATTCGTAGTGCTGATTTCATTGATGCATCAAAATATTCACAAGCCACGTTTACCAGTACTCAAGTGGTTGATAAAGGGAATGGTAAACTAGAAGTGCTCGGTGATCTTACCCTGCATGGTCAAACCAAACCCATTACTATTGATGCAGAATTTATTGGTGCAGGTAAAGACCCATGGGGTGGCCAACGCGCTGGTTTTTCGGGGACAACACGTATCGAACTCGCGGATTTCAATATTGCAGTAATGGGCGCTTCAAGCTACGTCGATATGGAACTCTATGTTGAAGGAATACAAAAGTAATCCACATCTTGTTATGCTTTAAGCAAACATGAATAAAAGGGTCTAACTCTAGACCCTTTTCACTAACTCTCGCTATATTTTATCTCTATACATTGGCTAACTGACGGATTTCTGAGTCTGGAATTCGGCGACCGCGTTGTCCATGTCGTTTGCTTGTTTGGAAACGATATCGACTTCAATCAAACACTGTTTAGCTGAGTGCATATTATTATCAGAGATAGAGTTAAGTTCGGTGATCGATTCACTGACTTGGTTCATCACAATGCCTTGTTCTTCAATTGCAGAGGCGATTCGCTCAGAGTTACTTTGTATCATTTCCATGTCAGAGAGAATCTGACGTAAACTATTATCCAGTTCTCCTGAAGCCGTTAGCGTCGCATGGCCTTGAGTATTGCATTGTGCAATATCAGTGACAACGGTGCTCATTTGGCTTTGAATTGCAGAAACGACATTGGTGATCTCTTCCGTTGACTGATGCGTGCGGCTGGCAAGTGCGCGGACTTCATCGGCGACCACAGCAAAGCCTCTTCCTTGTTCTCCGGCGCGAGCGGCTTCAATCGCGGCATTTAATGCCAGTAAATTGGTCTGCTCTGCGATACCTTGAATGATGTTAACAGCACCGCCAATTTGTTCGACATGCTTGTTCAATGAGGCGATGGAGATTTGACTTTTTTCCAATGTTCGTGAGAGTTCATCGACATTTTTTACCGTTGATTCCACCACTAAACGCCCTTGCTGAGCATTGTGCGCGGCTTTGTGTACACCTTCTACTGCTACACTAGTACTTTCTGAAATTTCGCTGATGGTGGACACCATTTCTTGAACGGCCGTTGCCATTGTCGTGGTGTGGTCAGCCTGAACGTGAAACTGTTCAATCACATCTTCTAATTCGTTATGCATACTTGATGTACTGTTCGATAGCTGGTGAGACTTTGTTTGAGAGCCAGCGATAAGAGTTTCGAACTTATCGAGTAAGGTATTAAAATAAGTTGCGATCGATACCAACTCGTTGCGGCCAGTCAGCTCAACACGCAAACTGATGTTGTTGCTGTTTGAAATCATTTGCATTACTGACAACAACTTACTCACTTGCACGTTAATGGAGCGCGCTATTTGGAGAATAAATCCAAGGATTAGCACGATCACTAACGCACTGAGCCCTTGCTTCACATAGTTAAGTTCTTGCTCAATACTTGTAATCTCTTTATTTAACACTTCAGAAAAGGTGACAAACTGTTGTTCAACATCATGAGAAAGGTTACGTACTTCACCAAGTAGCCCTTGATTATATTTCAAACCAATCACTTTTTTCTGATCGACAAGCTGTTGGGCGGCCTGTGCTAATGCCGGAAAACGGTTGGTCACTGTGCTGTTTTGCAGCTCTCCAACCTGCACGCTTTGATCAAACGCCATTAGCTCTAAAAGTAATGCATCATCAGCATTAGGTTTTATGGTTTCCAATGCTTGTAAATAAGTGGCTAAAAGGCCGGATTTTTCATTTAATCCGTATAGGCTATAAGCCTGCACCAATTTTTCAAAACCTTGTTTATAAGCCAAAAGATCTTGTCGGAGTTGGCTACTAGAGGGGAGATCTCGATCTAACAGGATGAGGGAAAGTTGCTGTTCCAGATCTAAAAAAAGAGTGCTGTTTTTTTTAAAGGTTTCAAGGTATTTCACGTCGCTTCGCAGAAGAAAATCTTTCTCATTGCGCCGCAAATTGAGCAGTCTAATTTCAAGTTTATCGACTAAGTTAATGGCTTGATTGAGCGTTTCGGTGGTTTGGGAAAAATGTGTGGTAGTGGCTAACATTACCAGAACCCCGATAACCGCAATAGCACCCAGTGAATATAATTTTTGTTTGATACTCATGAGATTATACACCTAAGTAAAATGACAATAATTGATGAAAATGTAATTATTAGTATGTTTAATTAGAATGTTAGGATTAAATGAAGCGTATATCAATGAACGCAAAAATATAAATTACATGCATTATCGTGACACAATAGTGGAACTTTTATTTTGTTGATTCCCATAGAATTTGTTAGAGGCGCTCTGTAAACATGATTGAATTAGAAAATTACCAAGGACTTATTTTTGATATGGATGGTACGTTGCTTGACACCATGCCAGCGCATTTAGAGGCTTGGTCAAAAACAGCGCAACATTTTCGTTTCCCATTCTCAGAACAGTGGTTGCACAGTTTAGGTGGCATGCCTAGCGCTAAAATCGTTTCACAAATCAATAAGCTGCACGATCTCAAATTGGTGCCAGAGCTGGTCGCTCAATTTAAAATGGCGGCATTTTCTTCTATCGAAAATAGTGGCGAGGTAATTTCTTGTACTCATGAAGTTGTTGAGCAGTTTTATGGTAAAAAGAAGCTTGCGGTTGGGACTGGAAGCCAAAGGCAAAGTACACTCGCATTGCTTAAAAAGTCTGGGCTATTAAATCGCTTTGATGCTGTAGTAACGGCGTCTGATGTTGAAAACCATAAGCCGAATCCAGATACATTTTTGCGTGCAGCCTTTTTATTAGATCTCGAACCTAAGCATTGTGTGGTATTTGAAGATACTCATTTAGGTAAACAAGCCGCTCACGCTGGAGGAATGGATTGTGTGATGGTAGAGGAAGGAAAACTGGTGTTTTATCCAGTCCCTTCTCAAGAATAGAGCCGCGTAATGCGGCTCAACACCGCTTTACTGGATTTCAATTAATTCCACATCAAAAATCAGTACGGATGCAGGTGGGATAGGGCCGCTGCCACTTTTGCCATAACCTAAATTACTGGGTATAAACAGGCGCATTTTTTGTCCTTCCACCATCAGTTGTAGACCTTCCTGCCAGCCTTGAATCACCTGCTTCAAACCAAACACAATCGGGTCGTTACGTTCAAC
Source organism: Vibrio sp. 1151_11 (assembly GCF_029478525.1). Taxonomy (NCBI): domain Bacteria; kingdom Pseudomonadati; phylum Pseudomonadota; class Gammaproteobacteria; order Vibrionales; family Vibrionaceae; genus Vibrio; species Vibrio sp. 1151_11. The sequence continues at coordinate 29,482 of NZ_SHMN01000016.1, forward strand.
TGAGCTATCAAACACCGAACCGTCAAGTAAAGTACCGTGATAATGCACTTTTACACGACTGTTGGCTTTCGGATGAACGGTGCCAGTACCTTGTTGGAGTACGAGATATTGTAGGCCACTTTCGGTTGTTATCACGCCATCTTGCTGAGTATTTTCAGCCAAAAACGCTTGGCCTTTAGCAAAATTTTCATCGGCAATTTTGTGGTTATTCCACGTACGATAGATGAAAAAGCCAGCCAGTAAAAAAATAATAATTGGAAATACAAATTTAGACATATTTTTAAAGCCTTGTGGATTAGGGGTGAGTCAATAAATATGAGATGGTATTCGCGATATCTGCTACATCTTTATGACCGGAGGTGATGACTAAATATTTGCCTTTCACAATAAAGGTTGGAACGGCATTGATTTGGCCTTTTACTGAAATATCATCAGCGAGCTGAATCTCTTGGAATAACTGTTTTTGCTGCTCATCATCTAACGAATACGGGCTGATTAGCCCTCGTTGGCTGAAGGCCAAATCAATCGCTTCTTTACGCTCACTTAACGTTACTTCTTCATCCATTTGCACGACCGAAAATAGCTGTTCCATCATGGCATGATCGGGAATTGCTCCTAGTTGCATCACGGCTGAATAGTAAATCATGGCTCCAATCTGTGCGCCTTCGTTAAAGGTGACATGCAGTTTACCAAATGTTTCACCTGTTATTTTCTCTAGCTCTGGGATGACCTTTTCCATTGAACGACAGTGTCCGCAAGTCAGCGAAAACACTTCCGTGACGGCTGGCAGGCGGTATGTTGCAAGACTTACGGGAAGCTCATCATATTGTTTCCCTTTTTGTGGCGTAGTGTTGTCACCGCAGCCTGCTAGAATCAGTAGTGTTGTGATGAGAGCCAACCAATAGCGTGTGTTTTTTTTCATAACGAGTATTGAGTTAAAAAAGAATACTTGAATTCTAACGGCTTACCGTGACAAGGAAAACAGAAACAACCACGAAATTGCTACCAAATATATATAAAGTTTTACAGTCTTGGCCGATACAGTTTAGGTAGTAAGAGAATGGAGTGATGCTTGAATGAAGTATTTAGCCTTACCGTTATTGATGTTGTTAACGGGGTGTGGAACATTAGCCACCGCAGATCGGATGTTTAGCGACAATCTATTGGATGCAGCGCCAAAAGGTGATTTTGACGTGCTCTATCCCGAATGGGGCTATGCGCCGAAGATTGCTTCAACAGGTGTTCAAGGCCCGATGGGACAGCAGCGCGTGAGTAGCTATGATTCTTTGCAAAGTTTTTTATTGAAGAATGGCGTTGATTACGAGGTTCTCCCGGGTAACCACATTATGGTTAAATTGAAAGATACGGTGAAATTTGAAACGGGCTCGTCCACCGTCTCCTCTGGCTCTGGTGATTGGCTTACTATGATGGGACGTTATTTAGCCTCAGAACCCGGCATTGATATTGTGATTGATGGCCATACGGACAGTACTGGAGCGCCAACCTTTAATGATGGTTTGTCTGAACGCCGTGCTAAAGCGGTAAAAAGCACTTTAGTGAAAAGTAATGTGGCGATTGACTCTATTTTTACCCGTGGATATGGTGAATACGTTCCGGCTTGTACGAATAAAACCAATGCAGGTAAAGCATGTAACCGTCGTGTGGAAGTGTTATTTATTGTTTCCAATAATTAAGTTATGCCTTTTGGTGGCGTGCCTTTTAAGTGATGTATCTCTTTTCACACGCGACAAGATCAAAAAAGCCCAGCGAATGACTCGCTGGGCTTTTGCATTAAAAACTAAACGACTTAAGCAAGCAGCTCTTGTGCTTGTTTCACCACGTTTTCAGTTGTAAAGCCGAACATTTTAAACAGTTGATCCGCCGGTGCTGACTCACCAAAGGTAGTCATACCGATGATCTTGCCGCCAAAACCAACGTACTTGTACCAGAAATCCGCGATACCTGCTTCAATAGCGATACGCTTAGTCACGGCTGCTGGTAGTACGGCTTCGCGGTAGGCTGCGTCTTGTTTATCAAACGCATCGGTCGATGGCATCGAAACTACGCGCACTTTCTTACCTTCTGCTGTAAGTTGCTCTGCGGCTTTTACCGCCAGTTCAACTTCAGAGCCAGTGGCAATCAGGATAAGCTCAGGCTGACCCGCGCACTCTTTTAGGATGTAACCACCTTTCGCGATATCCGCAACTTGCGTTTCATTGCGTGGTTGCTGCGCTAGGTTTTGACGAGAGAAAATCAGCGCTGATGGGCCATCTTTACGCTCAATCGCCAACTTCCATGCGACGGCTGATTCCACTTGGTCACACGGACGCCATGTGCTCATGTTCGGTGTCAAACGCAGTGAAGCCACTTGCTCAACCGGTTGATGGGTTGGGCCATCTTCACCCAAACCAATCGAGTCATGGGTGTAGACTTGGATGTTCTGAATCTTCATCAGCGCGGCCATTCGCATTGCATTACGGGCGTATTCCATAAACATCAGGAAGGTTGCGCCGTAAGGAACGAAGCCACCGTGCAGCGCGATACCATTCATGATGGCAGTCATACCGAATTCACGCACACCATAGTGAATGTAGTTACCCGAGAAATCTTCCGCCGTGAGCGATTGAGAGCCCGACCACATGGTGAGGTTAGACGGTGCCAAGTCCGCCGAGCCGCCCATAAATTCTGGCAGCATTTTACCAAACGCTTCCAGCGCATTTTGTGACGCTTTGCGTGACGCAATATTGGCTGGGTTAGCTTGAAGGTCAGCAATAATTTGACTCGCTTTCGCTTCCCATTCTGCTGGCAACTCGCCATTTACGCGACGTTTGAACTCAGCGGCTTCGGCTGGGTAAGCGGCGGCGTAGGCTTCAAACTTGGCGTTCCAATCGGTTTCTTTCGCTTGGCCAGCTTCTTTGGCATCCCACTGCGCGTAAATGTCGGCAGGGATGTGGAAAGGTGCATGCGGCCAACCCAGGAATTCACGCGCCGCTTTGATTTCCTCAGCGCCTAAAGGGGCACCGTGACAGTCGTGTGAGCCCGCTTTGTTTGGCGAGCCAAAACCGATGATGGTTTTGGTGCAAATCAAGGTTGGACGAGGGTCTGCTTTCGCAGCCTCAATCGCGGCATTAATCGCTTCAGCGTTATGGCCATCAACCGCAGCAATAACATGCCAGCCGTACGCTTCAAAACGTTTTGGCGTGTCATCAGAGAACCAGCCTTCCACATGACCATCGATAGAGATGCCGTTGTCATCCCAAAACGCAATCAGTTTGCCAAGGCCCAGTGTGCCGGCCAGAGAACACGCCTCGTGCGAGATGCCTTCCATCAAACAACCATCACCCATGAACACATAAGTGAAGTGGTCAACGATGTCGTGACCCGGTTTGTTGAACTGCGCCGCCAGTGCTTTTTCAGCCATCGCCATGCCGACCGCATTGGTAATACCTTGACCCAATGGGCCCGTGGTGGTTTCAATGCCCGGCGCGTAACCGTATTCTGGGTGACCCGGTGTTTTTGAGTGCAATTGACGGAAGTTTTTCAAATCATCAATCGACAGCGCGTAACCGCTCAGGTGCAATAAAGAGTAAATCAGCATTGAGCCGTGGCCGTTTGACAGCACAAAACGGTCGCGGTCAGCCCATTGCGGGTTTTGTGGGTTATGGTTTAAGTGGCTACGCCAAAGCACTTCAGCGATATCCGCCATACCCATCGGTGCACCAGGGTGACCAGAGTTAGCTTGTTGAACACCGTCCATACTAAGAGCACGGATGGCATTGGCTAATTGTTTACGTTCCATAATAATTACCGACAAATAATAGAGTTAGAAAGGAAAGGGGAACGTTAATCGTTCCCCAAATTTTAATTCGTAAGTGGATTACAACTTGGCTGCAATCATGACTTCAAGTTTGCCTTGGTCAATGGCAAAGTTACGGATGCCTTCCGCTAATTTTTCTACGGCCATTGGGTCTTGGTTATGTTCCCATAGGAACTCTGCATGGGTCATTGCTGAAGGGCGTTCTTTGTTACCTTGAGAGTCAATCAGTTTTTCAACCACTTCACCTTCAGCTGCTTCGAGTTCTGCCAGTAAAGAAGGGGCAATAGTCAAACGATCACAGCCTGCTAGCTCTAAAATTTCACCAATATTACGGAAGCTTGCGCCCATCACGACTGTCTTGTAGCCATGCTCTTTGTAGTAATTGTAAATAGCAGTCACGGACAATACACCAGGATCTTCTTGCGGTGCAAAATCACGGCCTTCTTTGGCTTTATACCAATCCATAATGCGGCCGACGAATGGAGAAATCAGGAATACGCCTGCTTCTGCACACGCGCGTGCTTGAGCAAAGGAGAATAATAGAGTCAGGTTACAGTTGATGCCTTCTTTTTCAAGGATCTCTGCTGCGCGAATACCTTCCCAGGTTGAAGCCAGTTTGATCAAAATACGGTCGTTAGTAATGCCAGCATCGTTGTACATTTTGATCAGTTGGCGCGCTTTTGCCACGCTGCCTGCCATATCATAAGAGAGGCGAGCATCGACCTCGGTAGAAATACGCCCTGGAATCGTTTTTAAGATCTCTTTACCGATATTGACAGCAAGCATGTCACAAGTATCTTGAACTTGTTGAGCCTTGTCTGAGCTCTGTGTTTTTGCGTATGCGATAGAAGCATCAATCAGTGGCGCGTATTCTGCAATTTGAGCCGCTTTAAGAATGAGAGATGGGTTAGTGGTCGCATCTTCTGGTTGGTATTTTTTGATTGCGTCAATTTCACCAGTGTCAGCAACAACAGTCGTCATTTTACGAAGTTGCTCTAATTTATTGCTCATATCGATCATCCTATTTCTTTGGGCCAAGCCAGATTTTGAGTTTGCTGGGCATTTGCAAGCGGGTTAGCAATCACATAGTCATGTCTTACACATGCCAGAAAAGCTAACTCAATTATTTCCAGCGACCGAACATTTGTGTTGAACATTTGCTCGTTCGTTGAGTAAATGATGTAGCCATATTTATCTTATCCACTGGGAAAGTCAATCGCTGTTCTGAGGTTATAGTGATATCAATCAACTATTTTTTTGTGAATTAATCTCAGTGCTGATAAATAAACGTTTGCTTAGATTTATCAAGGGTTGAAAGCGAACGTTACTGTGCATTGATTAGAGTGAGAAAATGTAATTTCCGTGAGCAAATGTTGCAAAGTAAATGAGGCTTAACCTATGCTAGGTCAATGAGCAAATGCTCAATTGTCGTTATTCTGCGCACAATATTGACCATGAGATCCCGTATGACCACTCCCAATCAAGACATTTCTATCGAAAATACTGACTTATTAACTGAAATTTCAGTGGCTTATTACCAAGATGGTGCAACTCAAGAAGAGATCTCGAAAAAGTTTTCTCTTTCACGAGCCAAAGTAGGGCGAATGCTTAGACAGGCACGCGATGAAGGGATTGTCGAAATTACGGTGAAATATCACCCTGTTTTTAGCGCCAAAATTGAGCAGCGACTGATTGAACGCTTTGGCGTAAAACGTGCGCTGGTTGCACTTGACCAACCTAGCGAAGAGTTGCAGCGCCAACAAGTGGCGGGGTTGGTTTCCAATTACCTGACCAGTACGCTAAAAAACGGCATGGTTGTGACCGTTGGTCAAGGCCGAAATGTATCGGCCGTTGCGCATCATATTGGCGTGATCACACCGCGAGAGTGTAAGTTTGTCTGTAGTATTGGTGGCATTCACCCAAGAGGTGGGATGTTTAATGCGGATCATATCTGTCGGCAACTGGCCAAAAAATACGGTGGAAGCTCTGAAACGCTTTATGCGCCTGCCTATGCTGAAAATCGCGAACAAAAATTGGCGTTTATGCAAAATGCAACCGTCAAACAAACCTTAGATTTAGCACGTAAGGCAGACATTGCGTTAGTGGGTATTGGGGATATGAGTGAAAACAGCTACATGGTCGATCTCGGTTGGTTTACCGCCGATGAAGTGGTGCAGTCGCGTTTACAGCAAGGTGTGGTGGGGGATTTCGCTGGTTATGATTTTTTTGATATCCACGGTAAAGCTGCCAATACGGTGATGAGCGATCGTGTTATTGGGTTAGGGATTGACGAATTTCGACCGATTGCTGAGGTGATCGCTATCGCGGCTGAAAACAGCAAACCTTTAGCGCTGCTTGGGGCGCTACGCACCGGTGCAATTGATGTGATTGCCACCAGCGTAAGCAACGCGTTAACGGTATTGAATTTAGATGAGCAGATACAAACCGTCATTGGTTAGTGGATTCAGGTTAGTGAATTTAGGCTCATAAATTAATCTGCAATAACTGTAACGTGATTTTAAGATCTGAGTTTGGCTCGCATTGGCTGATTATTTTTAAACTTAAAATATATTTCTCTGCTGTATTGACGCAAACCCAAGGAGAAACTTATGAACAAGTTGATGATCGCCCTTCTTGTTGTTGCGTCATTTAACGCTACCGCAGAGACAACCAAACCCGTCGTGGCGGGCTACTTTGCTGATTGGCAATATGAAAATGAGGAAAACCCCTACACAGTTAAAGATATTCCAGCAGAGAACTTGACTCATGTTATTTACGCCTTTTTGAGTATGTGTGGCCCCCATTCTGGAGCCAGTGAAACCGTACAAAAGCAAATCGCTAAGCAATGTGAAGGAAAAGCACCATTTAGTGCGATTGTTGTTGATACTAAATCCGCACTAGAAAAAGAGTTTGGCGCAGTCAATGTACCAGTTCCTTACAAAGGTCACTTCGCTCAACTTGCACAAATGAAGAAAGACTATCCGACGCTTAAGATTCTGCCTTCATTTGGCGGCTGGACAATGTCTGAACCGTTCCACGCAATGATAAAAGATCCTGCTACGATCAAGCATTTTTCCAAAACAGCGGTTGAACTTATAGAGCAGTACGCCTTCTTTGACGGCATCGATATCGATTGGGAATATCCGGGTGGTGGCGGTTTAACTACTTCGCCTTGGAATCCGGATACGAAATTAACCGACGAACAAAAAGAAGCAGAAAAACAGGCCTATACCGAGCTGATGAAAACATTACGTGCTGATTTGGATACGTTGAGTAAAAAGACGGCTCGCCACTATGAACTTTCTACTGCTGTTGGTGTTGGAGCGAAAGCGGCTCAGATAGATTGGCCCGCCGTATCCCCTTATTTAACCAATATGTTTGCGATGACTTATGATTTTCTGGGTGGTTGGGGAACGCAAACGGGCCATTTAACCAATTTACATGCGACGGATCGCAGTTGGTGGGGAATGGGAGCCGATGTGTTTATCAATCAAATGATCGAATTGGGTATACCAAGCGAGAAATTGGTTATCGGCGCGGCGTTTTATGGACGTGGTTGGCAAGGCACTCAAGATTATGAGGGTGGTTTGCCTACGGCTGATCTCGTGTCTGAGCAGGGAGCGCCGTTTGGGACCGGTGAAAATGGCTATTTCATGTTCTGGGATTTGATGAAAAATTATCGCGCGGCACAAGGGTATCAATATGGTTACGATCAAGAATCGCAAGCACCATATTTATGGAATGCAGAAAAGAAAGTATTTATCTCGTATGAAGATGAACGTTCAGTGCGCGCCAAAGCCAAATGGGCAAAATCAGCGAAGCTAGGGGGAATTTTCACATGGGAACTTTCAGGTGATCCTTCAAATGAATTGATCAAAGCAATGGCTGATGAGTTGAAATAGCACGCTTTGTAAAACATGATCAAATCCCCACAATGATGGGGATTTGATTCAGAGACTAAAGCTCAATAGGCAGCTCAGTGCGTTGCCCCCATTCTGTCCACGAACCATCGTAAACGCACAGTTTTTCGTAGCCGCAAATTTGCGCAGCCAGCAGCACAATACAGGCGGTTACGCCTGAGCCACAACTGAAAATGTATTGCTCTTTTCCAGCAGCCAGCGTCGCTTGCATAATAGGTTGTAGATCTTGCGGTGATTTAAGCTTATGCCCATTCATCAACTCTGTAAAAGGTAAGCAAATAGAGTGAGGAATATGGCCGCTGCGCACGCCTTCTCTTGGTTCTTTCATTTGACCCAAAAAACGGGCATGTGAACGTGCATCAACAGTTAAGCTCTCTGGGTTCTCTATTTGTGCAAGCACATAGTCTGCGTTCACAAAATAGCGAGGATCGAGCGTGCCATGGAAGTTTCCGTGTTTAAAGGCATGTGTGTACTCTTTTACAACGGGTAAACCTTGGCGTTTCCATTCGGTTAATCCACCATCAAGAACGTATACCGACGCATGTCCCATCGCTTTGAGCATCCACCATGCCCTCGGTGATGCAAACGTCCCGCTATTGTCATAGACAACGACGATCGAATCGTGGTTTAAACCGATCGATTGTGCTAATTGGTTAAAGCGATCTTCACTAGGCATCATATGAGGTAGTGGCGATTGTAGGTCACAGAATTCACCATCATAATCAAAGCGCCGAGCGCCGGGAATGTTATGCAGAGTATCTTTCTCAGTTTTACTGGGAATTTGGAATTCAATACTGCAATCAAGAACAACGGTGCGCGGGTCGCCTAACTTTTGTGCTAGCCATTGGGGGGAGACGAGTGGTGACATGAGTTTAACTCTCCTATTGTGTGGGCTGATGCGGTGGACGAACGAGAAAGACATTATTGAGTCTTTGTCTTTTATTTACTATTTACTATTTACTGGCAAGTCTGGCAGTGAGCGAGTTTGATCAAGTTCATTTCTCTCCACGTCATTGTAAGAGCGTCCAACATCAAAATTTTGCCTTGTTTTACCTGCCCATATTGAGCGATCACTTTGATCGCTTCCATCGCTTGTACCGCGCCAACAATCCCGACGACAGGAGCCATTACGCCCGCTTCGACGCAAGTGAGTACGTTACTACCAAAAAGAGCGCTTAAACATTGGTAACAGGGCTCGTCTGGGTGTTGATACATAAACACGCTGACTTGCCCTTCCATACGAATCGCAGCACCAGATACCAGTGGTGTTTTAGTTTGAAAGCAGATTTTATTCAATTGGTTACGAGTATCAAGGTTATCTGATGCATCCAGCACCAAAGAATGCTGTTCAATTAATGCTTTCAATTGTGCATCTTCAAGGCGTTGATCAACGGTATTTACCGTTAAATACGGGTTAAGCATACGCAGTGACTCTGCCGCTGAGTCCACTTTTTTACGTCCAATATCGGCATCGCTGTGCAGCACTTGGCGCTGTAAATTAGAGAGCTCAACCACATCATCATCGATGAGCGTGAGTGAACCAACACCTGCCGTGGCAAGGTATTGGCTTGCAGCGCAGCCCAATCCTCCTGCGCCAAGAATTAAAATAGAGCTTTGTTTAAGTGCTTCCTGTCCTTCAAAATCAAACTGTTTGAGAATGATTTGTCGGTTGTAACGCAGTAGCTCTTGATCAGATAGGATCTCCATAGTGATCCTTAATACAAGCTGGGATTAAAAAGTTGGATATTGACGGTTTCGCCCACTTCCACTCGGCCACGATCTTGTTCTAACACCACAAAACAGTTGGCGAGACTCATCGAACGAAATGCCCCCGAACTTTGGTTTCCGGTAGTTTCAACAACAAACTGGCCATTTTCAATTGTGTAAATACCGCGTTGGTAGTCAGTACGACCCGGTGATTTTTTAAAGGCATTTTTAGTGATGGCTGGAATGGACTCCGGTGCTTTCCACTGAGTGTGTCCAGCCAATTTAGCCAGCATAGGTTGCACCAAGACGTATAGGGTTAATACGGCTGAGACGGGGTTGCCAGGTAAGCCACAGAACCAAGCATGATCTAATGTTCCAAATGCAAACGGTTTGCCCGGTTTTATTGCCAGTTTCCAAAAACCGATTTCTCCGAGTTCTTGCAAAATATCTTTGGTATAGTCAGCTTCGCCTACACTTACGCCGCCAGAAGTAATAACCACATCGGCCAAATGTTGAGCTTTATCGAAGGTAGCTTTTAAAGTGGCAGGGCAATCAGCAATGATCCCAAGATCAATCGCTTCACAACCAAAATTCTCAATTAATGGTTTAATGCCATAACGATTACTGTCATAGATTTGCCCCTCAGCAAGAGGTTCACCGAGTGGTTTTAGCTCATCTCCAGTTGAGAAAAAGGCCACTTTAGGTTTACGAAAAACGGTCACATGGCTGATGCCGAGTGTGGCAATCATTGGGATATCACGCGAAGTCAAGCGAGCCCCTTTATGTAGCACTACATCGCCTTGTTTGATGTCATCACCAGTGGGGCGAATATTTTGCTGAGGCTTTGCATTCGGCTGTAGAAAGCAGATACCATTTTCGTTTTCGGTCGTTTGCTCTTGCATGATCACCGCGTCGCAACCAGCTGGAATTTTCGCGCCAGTCATAATTCTCACGCAACTGTTGGCTGGCCACGGCCCTTCAAATGGAAGACCGGCAAAAGATTTGCCAGCCAGCGGCAGGGTGGTTGACTGTTGCAGGTCAGCTAATCGAATAGCGTATCCATCCATCGCTGAGTTATCGAAAGGCGGCACAAAAATGGGTGAGAGTAACTCTTCGGCCAACACATAGCCTAACGCGTCGGCTAGCGGTAGTTTCAGCGTCGTTTGGATGGGTTTGATATTCGCTAGCATTGTCTCTAACGCTTGTTCGATAGGCATTAAGCCCGGTGAATCACAACAGCCCATGGTCGGTTCCTATAGCTTTTTTCTTTGCGAGGACTTTATCATACATTGCTTACGGGCAATAATGACCATCCTTAAAATATGGATGTAATTATTCAAAATTCCGAGTATCCTTGTCTGCCATCCGAAAGGGGTAAAAAGTAAGAGGAATCGGAATGCTAGGTCTTAGCGAATCAGCAAAGTTGGTCAAAGATGCGCTAGAGAGCCGAGGTTTGGAAACGCCTATGCGTCCAAATGAGGTTACTCGTGAAGAAAAGAAAGAAAAAATCGAACACCATATGCGTGAGATCCTCACACTACTCGGTCTTGACCTGACCGACGACAGTTTAGAAGAGACGCCCCATCGAATTGCGAAAATGTATGTGGATGAAGTGTTTTCTGGCCTTGATTATCAAAACTTCCCCAAAATTACTGTGATCGAAAACAAGATGAACGTCAGTGAAATGGTGCGCGTAAAAGAGATTACCGTGACCAGTACCTGTGAGCATCACCTAGTGACTATCGATGGTAAAGCCGCGGTGGCGTATATCCCAAGAGGCAAGATAATTGGTCTTTCTAAGATTAACCGTATTGTACGTTTTTTTGCTCAGCGCCCCCAAGTTCAAGAGCGAATGACACAGCAGATTCTGGTGGCTTTGCAAACCTTACTCGGTTCAGACGATGTCGCGGTCACCATTGATGCCACTCATTACTGTGTTAAGTCACGTGGTGTTATGGATGCGACCAGTGAAACGACCACCACAGCATTAGGCGGTATTTTTAAATCTAACCCTGCCACCCGCGCCGAATTTTTCCATGGTTTACATTAATCGAATCTCAGTTGAGTCCATCGATTAACGTTGATCAACTAAAAAAGCCCTCGCAAGTGAAGCCGAGGGCTTTTCGTTTTACCACGCACGCTTTATTGAAACAGAGCCAAATTTTATTTAAACAGAACCAAGTACTCGCCATAGCCTTCAGCTTGCATCGCCTCTTTTGGTACAAATCGCATCGCGGCAGAGTTCATGCAGTAGCGTAAGCCGGTTGGTGCTGGTCCATCCTCAAAGACATGACCTAGGTGAGAATCTGCAAAACGGCTACGCACTTCGGTTCTGGTATAAAAAAGCCGAGAATCGCTTTTGGTCGCAATATACGCTTCATTAATTGGCCGAGTAAAACTGGGCCAGCCCGTACCAGAACGGTATTTGTCGGTAGAAGAGAATAATGGCTCTCCGCTGACTACATCGACATAAATACCATCGGCTTTGTTATCCCAATACTCATTGTTAAATGCGCGTTCAGTACCTTCTTCTTGCGTCACGTAATATTGCAAATCAGTCAATTTGGCGCGTATCTTTTCATTCGAAGGTTTGGTGTATACCTTAACGTTGTTTTGCATTTTTTGTGCTTCGATCAATTGACGTAAGGTTTTTGGATGCTCATTACGATCTTTACCGAAGATGGCATCAAGATATTGGTCACGTCCGGAAGCATGACGGTAGTAGGTGTAACGTACTTTGCTCTTTTTATAAAAGTCTTGGTGGTACTCTTCAGCAGGCCAAAATTGGCTATATTGAATCAGCTCTGTTTTGAGCGGCTTTTTGAAGATCCCTAGCGCATCGATTTCTTGCATAAAACGCTGCGCGGTCTGCTTCTGTTCACTGTTGTGATAAAAAATGGCAGGTCGATACTGTGGGCCTCTATCAACAAACGAGCCTTGATCATCCGTCGGATCAATGTGGCGGAAAAAATGATCCAATACATTCTCGTAGCTGACGACTTGCGGATCAAAGGTCACTTGAATCACTTCAATGTGGCCCGATTTTCCTGATGAGACTTGTTTATAGGTAGGGTTTTCAAGGCTGCCACCCGCATAACCAGAGACAACGCTAATGACACCGTTGAGTTTTTCAAGATCAGATTCTGTACACCAAAAACAGCCCCCAGCTAATGTCGCGATTTGCTGATTACCAATGCTGGGCATGGTTTTAGGCTGAGTTTCTGCTTGGCTAAATAGCGAAAACAGAATAGGCACAATAAGTGCTATTGAGAATATAAAGGGAGTAAAACGTTTCATAACCGACCTTACTTATTTTTTATTGATACTGGTAAAGAACGGTGAAAAGCGCAAAAAATTACAGAGAAAGAAAACAAATAGCGTGAAGAAAACCTTTCTGAGCCCGAAGATTTGTGCTCAGAAAGGTTAATTTCGAACAATAATATCAGGTTAGGCCGATAATATTTCCTTTAGAATCAATGTCTAAATACATGAAGGCGGGTTTTTCAGGAAGGCCCGGCATGGTCATCACGTTGCCGCATAGCGCATAGATAAAGCCAGCACCCGCACAGAGCTTTAATTCGCGAATCGGTACATCAAAACCTTTTGGTGCGCCTTTAATCGCAGCGTTGGTTGAAATTGAAAGCGGCGTCTTCGCCAAACAGACAGCAAGTTTACCGTAACCTTGCTCTTGCATGTTGTGCATTTGACGTCGTGCTTTATCACTAAAAGTGACGCTTGCCGCGCCATAGCCCTTTTTCGCTACGGCGTTGATCTTATCTTCGATCGTCTGCTGTGCTTGGTATAACGGTGTGAACGTACTCACTTTTTGACACTGCTTAATGACTTTGGAAGCAAGCTCAGTCGTCCCTTCGCCTCCAAGAGCAAAACCTTCACTCAGTGCAACCTCTACCTGGTAGGGTAGTGCGTGAATCATCATTGCGAGCTGCTCAAGCTCTTCTTGGCTGTCTTGTGGAAAGCGGTTAATGGCAACCACGGCGGGTATTCCATACTTACTCACATTTTCAATATGCCATTTGAGATTTTCAAAACCGGACACCAACGCGGCATGGTCTGGCTGAAATAGAGTGTCGGGAACTGGCTGGCCGGGACGCAATTCATACAGACCAGAGTTCGCTTTTAAGCCGCGAAGTGTGGTGACGATAACGGCGCAATCTGGCGCTTTCCCAGATGTCGCGGCTTTAATATTACACGCCTTTTCAAATCCCATATCAGAGCCAAAGCCGCCTTCTGTTACAGTAAATTCGGCTAACCTTGTGGCGATGTCATCAGCGATAATAGAAGAGTTACCGTGCGCGATATTGGCAAAAGGCCCGGCGTGAATCAGTGTCGGTACGCCTTCTAACGTTTGCATTAATGTAGGTTCAATCGCCTCTTTCATACTGACAGCCATCGCCCCAGCGACTTGTAAATCTTCGGTGGTAATCGGTGTACCATGGTGACTATAGGCGACGACAATCCGCCCAATCCGTTGACGCAGATCGTTTAAGTTTTTGGCTAATGCAAGAATCGCCATTAGCTCAGAAGCCGCTGAAATATCAAAACCATCTTCACGCTCAAAGCCATTGATTGATTTATCCGTTTCATTTCGGCCAACGGTAACCATGCGCAATGCGCGATCGTTGTGATCCATCACTCGCTTCCAAACCACATTATTTGGGTCGATACGCAGTGCTTTCATTGCGGTGCGCTGTTCGAAATCGTCATAACCAAGGCGCTGTTCGTGATAGATCCGGGCATCTATCGCCGCTGCCGCTAGGTTATGCGCGGCTGTGACGGCGTGGATATCGCCAGTGAGATGCAAATTGAGCTCTTCCATTGGTGCCACTTGTGAATAACCGCCGCCAGCGGCTCCGCCCTTAACACCAAAGATTGGTCCCATTGAGGGTTGACGAATACATGCCATCACCGAATGACCCAATTTTGCCATTCCTTGTGATAGGCCGATGGTCGTGACGGTTTTTCCTTCCCCTAATGGCGTTGGGGTAATGGCAGTCACAAGGATTAACTTTCCAACCGTTTGTGTTTGCAAACGTTCAAGGCAACTTAATGAAATTTTCGCCTTAAAGCGGCCTTGGCTGTGGAATTCGCTGGCGGTGAATCCTGCTTTGTTAGCGATAGCCTCTATGGAGGTTAATGAAGTGGCGCGGCAAATTTCAATATCAGGCAGCATAAAACCCTCATTATTTAGTATTGTACGGGTTGGGAGAACGTTTGCGTCGCGATAATAACGTCAAAAAATGGGTTGTAAAGTTATTTGATGAGTGGATTATAAACTAATGTCTGAGCTTTTAGCTCGATTCTTCGTTCTCTTTTGTGTCATTGTCGTTGGGCTCTTTATGATGATCATCTTCAAGTTGATCACTATCTTGTTGATCATAATGCTTGACGACAAAGGGGGTTAACATAACGGAAGAGGGAAGAAAACGTTTCATATGGATTTCCTTGTTTGTTAGTAACTGAACATATGGTATTGAAACTCGACTTACACTGCTTTAGCTCTGACGGCCTTTACTCTATAATGCGGCGTTTTTACTAGGCCAACCTTACCTCACTGCGGATATTTTATGATTTCAAAAAACCAACTGAAACTACTTCGTGCTTTAGGCCAAAAGAAACAGCGCAAGGCTCATGGCCTGTTTTTAGTGCAAGGCGAAAAGAACGTGTTGGAATTGATTAACAGCCAACTGACGGTAAAGCAGGTTTTTGCCACTGCGGAGTTTATCGCACAAAACCGCGTTGAGCTTAGTGTTTTTGAATGCATTGAGGCCACATTAGATGACTTAACCAAAGCCAGCACTTTGGTGAGCAATAATGCGGCAATCGCCGTCGTTGAGATCCCCGAAGTGACGGTGCCTGAAGCAAAAGGATTGATGATCGCTCTCGATGGTGTTTCTGACCCCGGTAATTTAGGGACGATTATCCGTGTCGCTGATTGGTATGGCATTAAACACATTGTCGCTAGCCACGATTGCGCCGATCCATACAATCCCAAGACCATCAGTGCCACCATGGGTAGCTTTGGGCGTGTTACGGTGAGCCAAGTGGATTTGAGTGCTTATTTACAGAGTTCAAATCTACCTGTTTATGGGGCTTTTTTAGAAGGTGAGAGCGTACATCATACGAAATTTGCAGCAGAAGGGATTTTATTGATGGGCAGTGAATCGCATGGTATTCGTGCCGAAGTGGCTCAATATGTCACCGACAAAATCACCATTCCCGCCTTCGGGGGAGCAGAGTCACTTAACGTAGCAATGGCTACGGGTATTATTTTGGATAACCTGCGCCGCCAACATCACTAGATCAAACCAAGATCACTCGGTCAATAAGTAAAGCTTAAAAGTTGTTGCTTTGGATTGTCGTCAAAAAGCGTGATAACGGATGCCGTGTTTGCGCTTTTTTTATAACGCTAGTTATAAAAAGAAAAGACTACTTCTCTAACATCCCCAGTTTGTTTGGCACGCCATTCCATTTTTCAGCATCATCCATGGCTGGTTTGACTTCGGTTTGCACCGGCCATATATCGGCAAGCTCAGCATTGAGTTCGATGTAAATCTTCTGATCTTCTGGGAGTTCATCTTCTTGAAAGATAGCTTGAGCTGCACATTCAGGAACACATAAACCGCAATCAATGCATTCAATGGGGTTGATCACCATAAAATTGGGGCCTTCGTGAAAGGCATCTGCAGGGCATACCGCGACACAGTCAGTAAATTTACATTGGATGCAATTATCCGTTACGACAAACGCCATGATGATCAGCTCTTAGTTAGTCAAAAATGAAGAATGGGGATAATACGCATCCCAAGTTAAATTTCAACATCCAACGCTATGAATATCTAGCGTAACGTGTGATGAATTCGGGATTTAGTATGACAGATAACGCTATTTCCCGTAAAATGCGCGCCATTGTGAGCGGGCCGCTTGCGGCTTTGGCTAAGACACCGACTAAAACGAGACACCGACATGATACGTTTAACCGAAATTAAACTTCCTTTGGACCACGAGGAAGGGGCAATTTTTGCTGCTATTACTGAAAAACTTGGTATTGCTGATGAACAAGTTCTTTCATTCAATATGTTTAAACGTGGCTACGATGCTCGTAAGAAAACGAAAATCATGCTGATTTACACGCTAGATGTGAGCGTGGAGAATGAAACAGAGTTGCTTGCTCAGTTTGCTGATGATCCGCATGTGAAAGTGACGCCGGATATGGAGTACAAATTCGTTGCTCAAGCGCCAGCGAATCTTACTGAGCGCCCAGTAGTGATAGGCTTTGGCCCTTGTGGTCTATTCGCAGGACTGATTCTTGCTCAAATGGGGTTTAACCCAATCATTGTCGAGCGTGGTAAAGAAGTGCGCGAACGCACCAAAGATACCTTTGGTTTTTGGCGTAAACGTACATTGAATACTGAATCTAACGTGCAGTTTGGCGAAGGTGGAGCGGGAACTTTTTCTGATGGAAAACTCTATAGCCAAGTGAAAGATCCTAACTTCTATGGTCGTAAGGTCACTACAGAATTTGTCGCTGCGGGCGCACCTGCTGAAATCATGTACGTGAGCAAACCGCACATTGGCACGTTCAAATTGGTGACCATGATTGAAAAAATGCGTGCCAAAATCATCGAATTAGGCGGTGAAATTCGTTTTAGTACTCGTGTTGATGACATTCACATCGAAGAAGGGCAAATTACCGGGCTTACGCTGTCAAATGGTGAAGAAATTAAAACACGTCATGTTGTCCTTGCGGTCGGTCATAGCGCACGTGATACCTTTGAAATGTTGCATGAACGTGGCGTTTATATGGAAGCCAAACCCTTTTCAGTAGGGTTCCGTATTGAACATAAACAATCAATGATTGATGAAGCGCGTTTTGGTTCGAATGCGGGTAACCCCATTCTTGGCGCGGCGGACTACAAATTGGTTCACCACTGTAAGAATGGCCGCACTGTTTATAGCTTCTGCATGTGCCCCGGTGGCACGGTAGTGGCGGCTACTTCTGAAGAGGGGCGCGTTGTGACCAATGGCATGAGCCAATATTCTCGCGCAGAACGTAATGCTAACAGTGCGATTGTGGTGGGTATTGATCCTGAACGTGATTATCCCGGTGATCCGCTGGCGGGCGTGCGCTTCCAACGTGAGCTTGAATCAAGAGCTTATCAACTTGGCGGCGAAAACTACGATGCGCCAGCACAAAAAATTGGTGACTTTTTACAAGGTCGTGATCCGAGTGCGTTAGGTGATGTCGAACCCTCTTTTACACCCGGCATCAAGTTGACAGATATTTCAAAAGCGTTGCCTGATTTTGCCATTGAAGCCATTCGTGAAGCGATCCCAGCGTTTGATAAGCAGATCAAAGGATTTGCCTCTGATGATGGTTTGTTAACTGGAGTAGAAACTCGCACGTCATCACCTATTTGCATTAAACGGGGTAAAGATTTCCAAAGCATCAACCTGAAAGGCTTTTATCCGGCAGGTGAAGGTGCAGGTTATGCTGGCGGGATTTTATCAGCAGGCATTGATGGTATTAAAGCGGCCGAAGCATTGGCGCTTTCTATGGTTAACGAAGCTGAAAAAGCATCATAATTTGCAATATTAAGCATAAGAAAAGGCTCATTGGAGCCTTTTTTATTACAGGGACGATTAAATCGCTATCACATTGAATTTTAAAAGTTTCTGCTGATAGAGATTATCATTTAACTAAAAACAATCTAAACTAGCCCGAACATTATGAGGAGAGATCATGAAGTACGACTGGATTTTATTTGACGCTGACGAGACCTTGTTTCATTTTGATGCTTTCAAAGGTATGCAGCTGATGTTTGAGCGCAAAGGAGTGTTGTTTACTGAGCAAGATTTTGCGCAGTACCAAGAAGTTAACAAACCACTGTGGGTCGATTACCAAAATGGTGATATCACGGCGGCGCAGTTGAAGCATACTCGTTTTGCAGAGTGGGCAGAAAAGCTCGCGACGACGACCACGGAATTAAACAGCGCATTTCTTGAAGCCATGGCAGATATCTGCACTCCACTACCAGGAGCAAAAGAGTTATTGGATGCCCTTACAGGTCGAGCGAAACTTGGCATCATTACTAATGGTTTTACCGAACTTCAAGCGATTCGTTTGCAAAGAACGGGGATGAGTGAATACTTTGACCACGTGATTATTTCAGAAGAGGTTGGTGTAGCGAAACCTGATCACGGGATTTTTGCCTACGCGCTAGATAAAATGGGTAACCCTGCTAAAAATCGTGTATTGATGGTAGGGGATAACCCGCATTCCGATATTCTAGGTGGCTTGAATTTTGGTATTGAAACCTGTTGGTTAAACTCTACTGGCGCAAGTGCTGTTGATGGCATTGAGCCACACTACCATGTGCGTTCATTGCACGAGCTTAAAGATATTTTGGTCGCATAATTATTTACAATGATGTGGCTTGGGGTGTGGAGTGATGATATCGACCTCCACACCAACAAATAGATTCGTTAGCGGTTGAATTCACCGTCACGCTCAGGTTGATAAACTACATCAAGAATCTCAATCACTCTTTCTCTACCACCTGGCATTAGCCAACTGAGCTGTTGACCAACAGCTAGGCCCAACAATGCACTGCCTACTGGGGCAAAAACAGAGATATCTTGACTGCTTTTCACTTCATGCGGATACACAAGATTTTTTTCGATCACTTCATCACTGTCGATAAACTTGAAGCGTACGGTCGAATTCATGCTCACCACATTATTTGGCATCTCTTGTGGGGCGACAATGGTGGCTCTATCCAACTCAGCCTCGAGCTTTTCTAACTCTGGCGTTAGTTTAGGCATGCCATCCAGTAATGCGGATATTCTGTCCATATCAAGGCTTGAAACTAAGACAGGTGCTAAGTTTGACATTTTTAATACTCCAAAAAGAAATACCGCCAAAAAGCTAGGCGGTATAAAAATTAACGTCAATGTTATTGCGATTCAGGCTATGACATTAATCTTGTTCGACATAGAATGCAAATAATACGGTATCAGTTTGTTATGAATTTGGCATGCACGTATTTAGGCTGGGAGTGGATGTTGTGCAGTACGTAAAAATTAAAGATGTGATTGTTGAACAAATCGATGCTGGCATGCTTGCCCCTCGTCAAAAATTACCTTCTGAACGAAAACTTGCAGAGTCGTTTAATACCACACGCGTTACCCTGCGTGAGGCTTTGTCTCTGTTGGAAGCGGATGGCAAGATCTACCGAGAAGATCGGCGAGGTTGGTTTATTTCTCCCGAGCCGATACGTTACGACCCAACCCAAACTCTGAATTTCACCAACATGGCTTTAGCACAAAACCGAGTACCAAAAACGGAACTGATGATGGCAAAAGCGCTATTAGCCAATAAACAAGCATCGCTCTTATTGGGATTGAAGCCGTTTTCGGATGTTTACCAAATTGATCGTGTGCGTTATTTAGAAGATCGCCCCGTGGTCTATGTGACGAATTACGTGCGCCCTGAATTGTTTCCCAACTTGCTGACTTTCGATTTGTCTCAATCACTGACGGATATTTATCGCGACCATTTTGCCGTGGAGTATCAAACAGTCCGTTATCGAATTACCACTAGCTCTTTGCTTGGTCATATGGCGCAAGCGCTACGCGCTACATCAGGCACTCCGGCGATGGTCGTTGAGCGCATTAATTATAATCAACAGGGTGAACTGATCGATTGTGGCATCGAATACTGGCGACATGACGCGATTTGTATTGAGTCGTTAGCCAAGCTAACCGTGGCCCGCTGAGGCTTGCTCCATTAAAGCTAGAACCGTTGAAAATTGAGCGTATTGAATGAAAAGGCGACCTCTATTAAGTCACCTTTTTACTGTGTTATTGCTGTTTATGACTGGGTTTGTGCATCCGTCTGTTTGAGCTGTTTATGCCCATCTTCACTGACGCCACGTTTCCAGTAGCTGCTGATATAAATATTGTCTTTGGCTATCTCTTTTTCATTGCGAAAATACTCTCTTAGCGCGCGCATGGTATCAAATTCACACGCACACCATACCGAGCCATTCTCACCTAGCCAATTTTTCTCGATAACCGAAGTTGCCAAATTGGTGCTGCTGTCTTTCACTACCCAAGAGATCTCTATGTTCTCCGGAGCCTGTAGCGCCTGCTTATCATCCACATGCTCAATTTCAATTACTGCATAACCTTTTGCATCACGTGGTAAACGTTTTAATTGAGCTGCAAGAGCGGGGAGTGCCGTCATATCTGCCGCTAAGAAAAACCATGAACCACTGAGATTTAAGTCCTGCGCTTTACCGGGGCCGGCAATTGAAATCGTATCGCCAATGGCCGTATGCATCGCCCATCTGACTGCAAATCCGCACTGCTTATCTTCCGCCTCATGCCGTACAACATCGATTTCAATGCGGTTGTTGGTCGCATCAAAGCTTCGAATGGTATAAGTGCGCATTATTGGGCGTTGATCAGGGGTTAACCGTGACAAATCAGTGCTACCATCTTCACTAAACAACAGCTTGATGTAATCGCCTTCGTTTTCAAGTGTAAAATGCTCAATTGAGTCACCCTGTAATGTAATGCGTTGCAGGGAAGGCGAAATCTGCTGACTCCCCACAACCGTGAGTGGATAGAAAGAGCGTTTAGGTTCTGTTTCTTTTTTCATTATTCTCTAGATTACCGTTTTGTCTTTTGTAGGTATAACCTTAAACTGAGTGCTCAATTGATTCAATGATAATAACTATCATTTACGTTATTTTACTTTGAAGAGATGGGAATATGTAACTTTGCAGATAAAAAGCCCCATACGCATAATGGTATGAGGCATTAATAATGTTCACATTTTGCTGATGTTTAAACTTCGTTAGGTGCAACTTCTGCAAGCTCATCCCGTTCGTTCATTTTTGATGCTTCAAGCATTTTTCGAACAACCAATGAAGCGACGATGGCCACTGCTACCATCACTACGGCTAAGATCGTGAGCATTTTAAAGTAGTCGCCATAAACGCTTTGGACGATATGCTGACTGATCACTTGACCTTTTTCTAATGCGATGGAGGTTGAGAACACCGCACCCACAATGCCGCTTAAGGCGATGGCGACTGAAAAGAGGCTAACCGAAAAGTTTTCGATGTGCTTGGGAGCCACTGACAAAATGAAGGCCACTACTAAACTACCAACAATGACTTCCGCAAAAGCTTGGAAGAAGTGGATCATCAAAAAGACTTCTGGTCTGATGATAACATCAGCACCAATATTCATGACTGCCACGGTTAAAATGCCAAATGCAATGGCGGTAAAGATGAATGCAAAGCCAATTTTAGTGGCTGTTGAAAAATTAATGCCTCGCTTTTCCAGTGAAGAGAAAGTCATAGCAATGACAGGCCCAGCAACAATGCACCACAGTGGGTTCATCGCCATTGATGCTTCAGGAGCGATTGGGATTAATCCAAATAAGTCACCACGCATCGTATTAATGGTTACCATGGTCATGGAGGTCATCATTTGCCCGTAATAGACAAAGAAACAGGTGGTGAGCACCGTCATGATAAGAATAGTGCCCATTTTCAAGGTATCGGATCGATTCGCTTTAAACATCAAAAAGATGAAGTAAAAAATGGCAGCCGCACCAATGGCATAAACGATGTTTTGACCGATGTCCATATTAGAAAACATGAAGAAAACTAGCCCAACCATCGCGCATGATACTGCACAAAAGGCGAGCCAGTTTTTCACGCTTACGGGAGCTTGATCAATCTCAGCTGCAGCATTCACTAATGATTTGTTAAACACAATTAAAGTGGCAAAGGCGAACGCTGCCAAAATGGCTGAGAGCATAAAGCTACCGTGAAAACCGATCACTAAAACAAACATCGGGAATAAATATTGACCAAGTAATGCCCCCACATTGTTTACCGAATAATTGACAGGGTAACAGTTTTCAAAATGTTCTTGGGAGCTAAAAGTGCGTTTATATAAACTGGGGTAAGAAGGAGACATTAATCCGCGTGCGTAGCTCGCTAAAGCGATGCCTGCTAATGCCATCGCGACGTTGGTTGTTGAGGCACCCAGCACCAGTAGTGTGTAACCAAGAGCAAAAGCGCCGTAGGCAATGGTTAATGAACGATAAGCGCCAAGGAACTTATCGGCAATAAAACCACCAGCGATCGCAAAAAGGGGGCCAATGGATGAAAATGCTCCTACCACCATCATGGTATCGGCTTCGTTATAATCCAAATCTTCTAGAAAAAAACGGGTTAGGATAACCATTACCCCGTAAAATGATAAGCCAAACATCATTTGGCAGAACATCATTGATTTATTGAGTTTATTCCACATATTAATCTCTCCATGTAGTGGATTTTTAGAGTTTATTCCTGTGGATTTTATCATCGGTAGTTATAAATAAATTGTAACAATTATCGCAGAAACCTTACTTTATACACGAGCATTTCTAATGCGTGGCTATCGTTTGAGTAATGTTTAAAAAGCGATTGTTTATTTTATTTTTTGACTCAAGCACTATGCACATGTAGGAGTATTTACGTGTTACCAAACCATACGTTTTAATACTGCTGCTTTCTTGGTGTCGATTGCTATGACACAAGTTTTATGGTGGCTGGAATGGAGAGAGAAAAATAACGATGGTAGCCGAGCATCTTTATATCGTATTGGGTAAACGACTTGTTGATCAGCAATTAACATTAGAAGGGCGTAGCCGTGTTGATGGCCTCGTTAAGGCGTTACAACGTCATGACATCGATCATAGTGTCATTGCTTTATGCGGTGGGCTCACGCTAGGGCAACAGATTTCTGAAGCGAAGGCTATGTATCATTACCTTCAATCGGAGCTTACTCGGCTCAATGTGTCACTTTCGAATAACCGCATTTTGCTGGAAGAACACTCGACCAGCACAGTGGAAAATATCGAGAACGTCGCGTTAGAGCTGCAAAAAAACGGTGGTATTGACACGCAAAAAACATTACCTGTTACTTTCATTTCTAACGACTATCACTTGCAGCGTATTTTTGAAATTCAGCAATTAATGGATGAGCAAGGGTTACTGCGAGTACTTAAACAACGCTGTGAAATGACGGAGATCACGCTGGCTATTTCACCGGATCTGCACGATCACCTAGCGGTGAAATACCCTTATACGCATTTAGCCGCGGAACTGTTTCTATTGGTCGATCAACTAACGACTTACCGTGTCTACCTTGAAGGTGTCGTGGCGGGCTCATTTCTGCGCGATCTCACGCAAGTGAGAGCCATTCCCTACCAAATCGCATATGAGGCTATTTTAGCGATCAACCATAAAATCGCAGACAACCCAAAGTGGGTTTTTGTTCGCTGTCTTACGGATTTATTGATGCAGTGTATCAATGCCACAAAGAGGGCGTTAAATGTCAGTGAGATTCAACCTTATCTCATTTTGTTCGACAGCAACTTAACGTTATTGAATCGATATCTTGATCCTGAAAACCCGTGCGTCGGACGCTGGTGGCGTCAGGGATAGTAACAAGCGAAATAGATGAATAAAAGAGACCCCGCAATGCGGGGTCTTTGCTTTTTAGTCAAGCGACTTATTTCCTGACCAAAAACCATTTTGAACAAAACAACGTGTTAAGCCGTTTCTAACGTACGCTCTTTGACCACGCTTAGACGCTCGCCATAAATTGGACGTAGTGCTGCCAGTACATGGTTACGAGTTAGCATACCGACAAACTTGCCATCTTCAAGGACAGGGAGATTTTGTGGTTTGTTCACTTTCATGCTTTTTGCGCGTTCTTCTAAAGAGAGTGAGCTAAAACGAGTAGCAATACCCATGCTAGTAGTAGGGTATAACTGTTCTTTATCGATACATAAAAATTCGGCGATATCAATCAGACGGTCAGATGCATCGATGGCGATAACATCGCGGCTCATAAGATCCACCACTTTTTGCCCTTCGGTAGGGAGGTAGTCTTGGCACCATAAATCCACCATGACATCGTGAGCTGAGAAAAACCCGACCAAACGACCAGCCGCATCAACCACAGGAGCACTATCGAGCTGGTTATCCAGCAGCATATCAATGGCAACTGCGGTTGGCATTTCCACGCCTAGAGTTACAGGTTGGGTGTTCATAATGTCTTTAACTGTAATTGTTTTATTCATTTTCGTTTCCTTCACTGACGTAATTGTTGCTGTTTCCGTTATAGTGCTAATGTTTGCGGCTTTAAGTTGTGGACGGCGGAAAATAGACCAGTTGGCGAGACCAACTAACACCGCACCGCCGACGATATTGCCCAAAGTCACTGGGATAAGGTTTGCCACCACAAATTGATGAATGTTCAAATCTGCATAATGAGTGGCACTGATACCGATTTGCTGCCAGAAGCTCTCTGGTGCAAAGTTTTGAATCACAATGCCTAAAGGGACCATAAACATGTTGGCTACGCAGTGCTCGAAGCCGCTAGAGACGAACATCGCCACAGGCAAAATTGTCATTGCGGCTTTGGTCATTGCATTGGCTGAGCTAAACGTTAACCAAATAGCAAGACAAACTAGTAAGTTACATAGCACCCCAAGAGAAAATGCTTGAACAGGTGTATGGTGCAGTTTGTGCTGCGCGATGTTCAGCGCATTCAAACCCCATTGACCATCATCCAACTGATAGAGACCAGCCCCAGTAACCAAAAGCAGTAAGAACATGGCACCAATGAAGTTACCGATATAAACCTTGCCCCAAATGGATAACATTTTGCTAAAGCTGATTTGTTTATTGGCCCAAGAAATGCTCGACAATACGGAACTGGTAAACAGTTCACCGCCACAAATCACGATTAAAATCAGCCCCATGCTAAAGGCTAAACCACCCGCTAACCGACTGAGCCCCCAACCTGCGTTAGCACTGCCTGTGGTGACAGTGATGTAGAACAAAAATGCTAAGCCGATAAAAGCACCTGCCATAATGGCAAGGCTCAGTGTCATACCGCTACTTTTCTTGGCTTTGCTTAATGCAAATTTCTCGGCTTCTGCCATCATCTCAATCGGTGAGAACAGCTGTTTATTTTCAGAGTAGGCTGCTGACATACACGCTCCCAAAGCTCAATTTCATAATTACCTCCCAAGTTCAAACAAAGCGTCATGCCTTGCTTCCCATACAGACTAACGAACGAGTCATGAAGTAGTAAAATTGATAATTTTTAGATTACTCATCAAATGAATTGATATGAATAAATGAAAGAGTAGAATGAAACCGTTTGCGCATATTAACTCCCTTGAAATTAAAGGTGTGGCGCGCAGTAGATGAAAGCTAAATAGGAAAAGCAGTGCGGTATTCACTCAAACAATTAGCAGTTTTCGATGCTGTTGCCGATAGTGGCAGCGTCAGTCAAGCTGCGGATAAATTAGCGTTAACTCAATCCGCGACCAGTATGTCGCTAGCACAATTGGAAAAAATGTTAGGTCGCCCTTTGTTCGAAAGACAAGGAAAGCAGATGGCATTGACTCATTGGGGAATGTGGCTTAGGCCGAAAGCGAAGCGTTTATTACAAGATGCTCAGCAGATCGAAATGGGCTTTTATGATCAGCACTTGCTTAGCGGTGAAATCAGTATGGGGGCCAGCCAGACCCCTGCCGAGCACCTCGTTCCAGACCTTATCAGCATTCTTGATAACGATTTCCCAGAGATGCGTATTGAGCTTGGTGTGAAAAGCACCAAAGGGGTGATCGATGGCATCCTCGACTACAAATATGACCTTGGTATCATTGAAGGTCGATGCGATGATAACCGTATTTCCCAAGAAGTGTGGTGTCGAGATCACCTAACAGTGATAGCTTCGGCTCATCATCCTTTTGCCAAATGTAAAACGGTGAGTCTTGCACAGCTTGAACAAGCCAAATGGGTGTTAAGAGAACACGGTTCTGGCACTCGCAATATTTTTGATAGCTCGATTCACCATCTTATTTCCGATTTAGATGTGTGGCGAGAGTACGAACATGTTCCTGTGCTACGCAGTATGGTTGCGAATGGTCCGTACTTAACTTGTTTACCTTACCTCGATGTAGAACGCTTTATTGAGAATGGCCAACTGGTAGCGCTCAATGTGCCTGATCTGAATATGGAAAGAACGTTGTCGTTTATTTGGCGAGCAGATATGGCTGAAAACCCGTTGGTTGAGTGCATTAAGCGTGAAGGACTGCGCATGATGAAAGGACGACCAAGCGTACTTTAAGCTTGTTAATCTTGGTTATGATTTATTTTGTTACTTCTCAATATGGGGTGTGATAAGTGAAGCTATTGAGTGTTCGCATTTAGCATCATATCACACACCCTCATCACCTAATCTAACGCTCATGCTCGATTAAAAAGCACTTCAAATATGTTGATTTATCGTTTGCGTCAACATTTCAATGAAATAAGTGCAGTCATTGCATTTATTTCATGACTTAGGTCACTAGTTATCTGTGGTTGAACCTTTTAATATCGGCACTTGATTTATTGATGTCGCTATAGCAACGGCTTGTTAAATGACAGGCAGATAGCGGCTAAATGAGGGCGCTATGAGCACACTATTTGCAATTTCACTAACGACAGGCATTCTTTCTGGTGTTTGGGGCTGGATAGCCGTTTCGTTAGGCTTACTATCATGGGCTGGCTTTTTAGGATGTACGAGTTATTTTGCCTCTCCAACCGAGGGTATTAAAGGTCTTGCAGAAAGTTTGATAACTAATATCAGTGGCGTTTTTTGGGCAATGGTCATTATTCATTCATCCAGCTTGGTGAGCTTGGATATGTTGGGTTACGTTGTCACTGCGGTAGTGGCATTTTTAATGTGCATTCAAGCGTCGAAAGCGTGGCTTGGTTATATCCCTGGAACCTTTATTGGCGCTTGTGCCACTTTTGCTGCTAGTGGTGATTGGCAACTGGTTATTCCATCACTTCTATTCGGTGGCATTTTTGGCTTTGCGATGAAAACAAGTGGTATGTGGTTGCATCAACGATCTAACCAGCCAGCGCTGAGCGACAGCGCAACTGTTGAAACGCGTTCTAAATCCTCAACTTGTTAATTTGTGTTTAAGACTAATGCTGGTGAAATCCGCATTGGTAAAGGTTACCCCCAATTGATCCGTATCGATTCATCAAAATTGTTGATATACCCATTCAATATAAGATTAGTCACATATAGCGAAATGGAAATGATACGAGGCACACAATCATGTGTGCCTTTTTTTACGTGTGGCCATTGGCCATCGTAATCACGCGTTTTAGTGTCCAGCGCAGCAGTACAGGAATAAAGTCCACACCTTGTTGTTCACAATGGGAAACGATGGCAAGCGCCAAATCAGGTTTCGCGTGTTTTTTCAGCACACGTGTGACCACTTTTTTCGCAGGGATTGGATGATCGTAAGGTATTTTAATCAAATCTTTGAAGAAGTGTTCAAAGCCATGAGAGTACAGAAAATGTTCGATATCTCGATCGGGAAGTTCGGTCAGGCGATGCCGTTCTTGATCACCTGTCAGCATGCCGCGTACTGTTGACGAATATTTTTTGCCTGCGGGATCGCCATCAGTCACGACATGCCAGTCAATGCCAAATGCTTTCGCCACTTTAATTAAGGACTTCAGCCCAGACTGAGCAAATTCGACAATTTGTACTCCTTCGGCGGCTAGGTTATAGCCACACTGGCGAGCCAGCTCACTAAACAGCCACACCTCAGTTTCTCCTTCAACCAACAACCAGCAGCGAGCAAAAAGCACTCCTGAGCGATGAAAACGGATATGAAAACCGATACGTCGTAGTTCGTCCTTACTCAATCCACGGGAGACCATCGAATTTGCAATGGTACGGTCAGAAGTACGCACCAAACGCCGAATCGAATGAAGGGGAACAGAGCCAAGCAGATCACCACTGTTCGTTGTGAGAATTTTTTGCATGGGTAATAGTTGAAGTAAACTCCAAGCGCGCGCCAGATGAGTAGGGTGCAATCGACCTTCGGGATCTTCGATAATCAGCAGCGGCCTAGCGCAACGTCGTAGGTCAGTCGGGCCTTTGGCTTGCAGATAAGCATTGAGTAAGCCCATCAACAGCAAACGAGTTTGCTTATTTTTAGTCTCTTCAACAAATTGGCTTATGTTTTTATCGGCGGTTGGGCTGGAATAGACTAAGCTGTCACGTTGCTGTCTTGGGTTTTTACGTGTCTGACTTTTGAATGAAAAATAGTGATCAACTAATACATTCATTGAGTTAAGGCTACTTCTCATTTCGCCTTTGTTGACATGCCCAGGGATGGCCAGTAAACGACGACAGGTATTATCAATGCGTTTTTCGGCGCGAGAATTTTTACCGTTACCATTGACGAAAGGCCGCTCGAAACGCCGTGAATCTTTCAAACGGATCACTGGGTGTAAGCTCATCAGCTCTTGCGCTAATTTTTCAGAATGATGCAGCGGTAGTGGATTGCCTTCGAGGTCTAAAAACAGGTAGCGAGTGGTAATATCATATCGCTCACGAGTGGCACTGATGCGATAGAATATCCGTTTCGTACCCGTTTCATCTTCAACCCAAATCGGCCTCAGCTTACGATAACGGCCGGATCGAGATTCATTTTTATCTGTAGAAACAAAGCTTAAGACAATTTGTAAATGCTGAGTTTGAGGATGAGCGATAGAGTAATCGACGTGGAAATCTTGCATTTCAAATTGATAAGGTACACCGTTGGCTGGTAGCACTACTGATAAGGCGTCCAACAATGAGGACTTACCCCAAGTATTTTCACCGATCAATGTGGTGAGTTCATCAAAAGCGAGCGATAAACGTTTGATTCCTCTGAATCCGGAAATTTCAATTCGCTCTAGATGCATAGGCAGACTCCTTTTATAACTCAACTAGTTAGCTTCTCGCTGAGTCTGTTTTTCTTTAAGCATAATGGAAATTATGCAGATAAGTAGGCTACTGGCTCACATATCAAGTGTTTATGTAGGGACAGCCGAATGAGACAAAGGCTACAAAGCGTGATGAGGTTGACTTAGCGTAATTATATTTTCAAACTCGTTTCATAAAAGTCACGATTCTGTCATGATTCTTCAGCTAGGATAGAGTGGAAAAAGAAGAGAAAGATAAATGATGCATAAAAAGAATAGACCAGCATCAATTATGCTGGCACACATTAATGACACTCACTCATATTTTGAACCGACATCGCTGCAATTGACTCTCCACATCCAACAGCAGACTTTAACACCGTATGTAAGCGCTGGCGGCTTTGCACGAATTGCAACACGAGTTCAGCAATTGAAAGAAGATGCGGCGCGTATGAAGCGAGCCTTTGTATTTTTACACGCAGGGGACTGTTTCCAAGGCACGCTCTATTTCTCGCTATTTAAAGGTAAAGCCAATGCGGACATGCTCAACGCATTGAATCTTGATGCGATGGCATTAGGCAATCACGAACTGGATATGGGTAATGAACCCGTTGCCCATTTTGTTAAACGTATTCAATTCCCATTGCTAGCTGGCAATTGGGATCTTTCCAATGAAAGATCGAATAAGCCTTTTCCAATAGCCGGTAGCCCGCAAGTGATAAGTTATCAACCTCAAGGTAAATACGCTCGCTGGATAGAAAAACAGGCTGGTGATGAAACGATTGCAATTTTCGGCTTGTCACTCGATAAAATGGCTGATATTGCCAACCCAGATCTCGATACTCCATTTATTAACGCTATCCAAACGGCGAAAAATACGGTTGCTGAAATACGCGCTAAAGGGATCAACAAAATTATTCTACTTAGCCATTTAGGTTATGAAGCGGACATTGAGCTCGCACAGCAAGTGGAAGGTATTAGTGTTGTCGTCGGCGGGCATAGTCACCGATTACAAGGCGAT
Source organism: Vibrio sp. 1151_11 (assembly GCF_029478525.1). Taxonomy (NCBI): domain Bacteria; kingdom Pseudomonadati; phylum Pseudomonadota; class Gammaproteobacteria; order Vibrionales; family Vibrionaceae; genus Vibrio; species Vibrio sp. 1151_11. Next base: position 59,815 of record NZ_SHMN01000016.1, read on the forward strand.
TTTAGTGCACTAGGGCTGATGAAAGATGACGAGTATGGTTTAAGAATTAACGACACTTATGTCGTCCAATCCGGTTATCATTCTTTGAGCTTAGGTCATTGTTATATCGACTTTTCAGCCGATGGCAAAGTGGACAAATTTCAGGGTCGTAATGAACTGTTACTTGGCCGTCGACTGTTTCTTGATGCCAGCATGAGCGAAGCGGGCACCGATAACACCCATTTAGCGGCGTGCGAATTTTTAAGCCAACACCCTAATGTGGTGGTGTGTAAGAAAGATCCGCAGGTCCAAGGAATATTGATCGATAAATACATGCCGCGAGTACGTCAGCTGCAACAAAATATTATCGCACATGCTGATCGTTTCTTAAGACACGTCAGAATTCCTGATGAAACTGGGCCGAGTGAGTTGGCTCCTTTGGTGGCTCAATCATTCGTCTATGCCATGCGGCAAAGAGGGCACCCCGTGCAGTTTGCAATACATAACGCTGGTGGAGTCAGAAACTCGCTCAACGCCGGACAAGTTTCGGTGGCAGACATTGCCGGAAATTTATTGCCTTTTGCCGTTCCTATCGGTGTCTACCGAGTGCAGGGAGAAACCTTAATTGAGATGCTTGAAGGGGCGATTAATAATGCGCTGGGCAATGGGGTCGACGGCACAGGTTCTGGCAGTTATCCTTACACCCACAATCTCTCTTTTACTTATGCCGCCGATCGGCCAGTAGGACAACGCATCACAAATGTGTTGTTATTTGATGAGCAAAAAGGTTGGCAACCAATTGATCTTAATAGTTATTATTGTGGAACCTCTTCGGCCTATACCATGAAAGGCAAAGAGGGATATGATGCGATACTGAAAATGAAGGGAGAAGGTTTTGTTTCGAATGTGTCAATGGCCGATGCGTTTATTGAACTGCTGACGGAAAAACCTGAAATACTTAACCACGCAGGAACTCAACCCCAACATCATTATCAGTAACTCGGTTTGACATAAATTTACTGGCATAAACTTTGCTTTTTAACTTTCAGTCTTAACGCATCTTCAACCCGATGAAGGTGCATGAAGATGTGAAAGGGGAAAGTATAATGTGGATTAGAGATTGGTTAGATGCTGCTGTCGTCGTTGCTTGGGTCAGTGCATGGTCTGTATTGGTGTATTTATTACCACTGGCAGGCGTATAAAAATCTAAGCTAAAAAGGAGCATAAATGGCTCCTTTTTTTGATCACGGCTATGGACCTTTGCATCCAATAGGCATAAAATCCGCGCTGATTGGGGAGTAGTCGCCTTTGTTTACTTATCGTCAGCTCGTTAAGCGCATGCTTATCCGGTAAGTATAAATAGCTTTCTGTTAAAAAACGGAATGCTTATTTCGACGAGACCAACGCATTCAGCTCTGTTCATTATGAACAGCGGTTTTTGTTTGCGGAAGGTTTCGATCGGTTAATCCCATCTTATCCTTCCGCCTTTGGAGGATATATGACCCCAACAACCTATCTCAGCTTTGCAATTCTGACTCTATTTCTTGTTGTTATCGATATTTGGCAAACCCGTGGCGGTAAAGTCACGATCACTAAAGCTGCCGTTTGGAGCGTGATTTGGTTTATGCTGGCGTTTGCATTCGCCGCGAGTATCTATTTATTTTGGGATAGTTACGCACCAACCAGTTCATACAGTGCCGAAAAGGCGACGATCTCGTTTATTACTGGTTACTTGTTAGAAAAATCGTTAAGTGTTGATAACTTATTCGTCTTTGCGATTATTTTTCATCAATACGCAGTCCCAGAGCATTTACGCCCGCGGGCTCTATTGTGGGGAGTGATCGGCGCTTTGTGTTTACGAGCGGTGATGATTGTGATTGGTGCGCAGCTGCTTGAACAATATCATTGGTTACTTTATGTGTTTGCATTATTTCTTATGTGGACCGGTATTCAACTTGCGCGTGAGAAAGGCGATGAACAGCTAAACCCAATGCCGGAGAAACTGATTCGACGTTGGTTCAATGTGACGGATCATTACGAAGGGAATGCTTTGGTTGTGAGCCGCAATAAGCAATGGTTTGTGACTCCAATGATGATTGTGATTGGCGTGATTGCTTTTATGGATGTCATGTTCGCATTAGATTCAATACCGGCTATTTTTGCCGTGACCCGCGAACCCTTTTTAGTGTTAGCAGCGAACGTGTTTGCGTTACTTGGTTTGCGATCTTTGTACTTTGTGTTGCAAGGGATGATGGATAAGTTTATTTACCTAAAACCAGCGCTTTCCTTCATCATGATCTTCATTGGTATTAAGATGATGCTAGTCGGTTCTGCGTGGGAAATTCCGACACCAGTCTCACTGGGCGTACTGTTAGTCACTATGATTATTGCGGTGTTGGCTTCTGTCTATAAGCAGAGAAGTCTATTACCTGCTACTCATAAGTCATAATATAAGTAAACAGAGGTAAGTGTTTGACAATACTTACCTCTCTCCTTTATTTATCCTTTATCTAACCGACGATAAAAACATTAATGTGAAAATTTTGTAAATAATCGGTGTTTTTGTTTTTCATTGCGATTTAAATTCACCAAATAAAGCCTAATGTGAATAAGTAGTCGATTATCGTGGATAATAAAAGTATGCATTGTTATGGGGTTGTTTCATTAGAATAACTAATTTGAATGTGGAAAATTTGTCATTTTTTAACCAAAAAAATATCACCTAGAATTCATTTCAACAAAGTAAGTTACCGAATTAACAGAGAGGCTATCATGGCACAAGCAATGAATATGGGTACGATTACAGCACCTACCTCTATGGATAAAAAAACCTACGCGGTTAACTTCAAAGGATTGATTGCACATTTAGTTGATATTCTGTTTGTCGACCACAGCGAACCTCGCAGCTACTACGCGAATAATTTGTCTGGTCACATGCAGAAAGATATCGGTTTATACCGTTAATTCAATGTGTAGAGATATAAAAGCCGACTGCTTAAAGCGTCGGCTTTTTTGTATTTCAAATTTGTGTTAACCACTAGCTTCGCTGATCATCAAAACAACTGTCTCCAAAAAAAACAAAGGCGCAAACCAAGTTGCGCCTTTGTTTTTTTTGTCAATGAATATTATTTTTTGCGACAGTATTCAGCAATGATATACATCGATTGGCCATTGGCTTTGCCAGAGATCAACTTAGGATCGTCGCTTAAACTGATACCGCGAACCACAGTACCCTGTTTAATGACTTGGCTTGAGCCTTTGATAGGGAGATCTTTAATGATGGTTACGTCGTCGCCTTTTTTCAGTTCTACGCCATTCACATCACGAGGCTTTTCTGCATCATCATCCATACCAATTTCAGCCCATTTTGCAGCTTCTTCTTCAAGATACATCATATCAAGTAGGTCTTGAGCCCAACCCTCAGTGGCCGCAAGGCGCTTAAGTTGACGCCACGCCAGTACTTGAACGGGTTGTTCTTGGCTCCACATGCTGTCGTTCAAACAACGCCAATGGTTCACATCTACTGTTTCTGGGTTCTCAATTTGGCCTTTGCAGACATCACACAACATAACGGCATGGTCAACAGTAACCATAGTGTGTGGCGCTACTACAAATGGAGTTAATGGAGATTCTGATGAACAAAGCTCACATTTTGATTGGCTGCGTTCAAGTAAAGTTGCTTCAGTAGACATAGTACCCACCTTGTAAAAATATGTAAGCGCGTATTATCCACGTTACGACTGGAATTAAAAGGGGAGATGGCAAAAAGCTTGGTATTCGTGAGGGAATTGAACTAAGTCATCTTCAATAATAAGTAAATGGGCATCGTGCTTTACGCTGTTATTGCTCAAAGGCATAATGAACGCCGTTTTTATGTTTGTATGTAGGTATCACTGTGGAACTCCTTTCCGCTCCATTTTTAGGAAAATCACTTCGTCTTGAAGGTTCAATGTCAGGCTGGCAGCAACTCTATTGGGATAATCAACTGGTTGCTCAATGCGATGCGACAGGGAATATCGAGGCGACAACGACCCATCGATTTCAGTTGTTAAGTGGTGAAACGTCGATCCAGTGTGAGCTGAATGTTAATCTGAGTTGGCAGCCTTTTAAACTTCGTTATCAGGCATTAGTCAATGGTGACATTGTCACGCAAGGTGAGCGTTCAGAAAAAGACATTGAAAAACAAACACCTTATAGCCCACCAAAGCCGGAGCGACGTTTTAGCCTTATTGGTCTAGTCTCACTTGGTATGAAAGCACTGAAAAGTGCCAAGCTGATTAAAGTTGTTCTGGCGTCAGCAAGTATCGCAGCCTATTCGTGGTTATTTTCCTTCCAGTTTGCTATGGCGCTTATTGCCTGTTTGGTGTTCCATGAATTTGGCCATATCAAAGCGATGAAGTATTTTGGTATGAAGACTAAAGGCATTTATCTCATTCCATTTCTTGGTGGCTTGGCATTAAGTGATGAAAAAATCAATACACGTTGGCAAGACGTAGTGATCTCAATTATGGGGCCATTTTTTGGTTTGCTTCTCTCGGTTGTACTGGTTGTCGTTTATTGGATCACAGGAGAGATATTTTTTGCCGGCCTTGCTGTTTTTAATGCCTTTCTCAATCTATTCAATCTATTGCCTATATTACCGCTTGATGGTGGTCACGTGTTAAAAAGCATCAGCTTTTCTATGAACAGCACTTTGGGGATTGCGTTGTGTGCCCTTGCGGCGATCGCTGGTGTCATTTTGAGCTATTGGCTTGGATTAACCCTGTTCGGCTTTTTATTGATTATGGGCAGCATTGAAATTGTGATGGAATGGAAGCAGCGTCATCAAAGTCATTTGCTACCTCTGAATCGATATGGACAAATTGTAGCTTCACTTTGGTATGTCAGCTTAGTGGCTGCGCTTATCGCTATTATTTGGGGTTTTGCAACGACAGGGGATGAGCTGCTACAACTGCCATTACGCATTTTAGGTACTTGAGTCGGTACGTTGGTACTTGTAAGCCATGTATCAGAGCACTTTTTGTGCTCATCTTTAAGCGCTTAAATGACATCTTTGTATGAAGAGGCTTCCTAGCGCCGATAAACTGCTAATGACAACACTGCAGTTAATATTTATGAGCGATCGGATCTGTCTCGAAAATGTGTAGTTGGCAGGATCTCAATCGCTGGAACTGACTGATTACTCGCTGCAAGTTGCTACCTTTTAAGTATAGAATGAATCTCTTTTACGATGAATGAGACAAAAAAGCATGGATATTTGGAAGAAGCCTATCGATTTAATAACATTAAACGCCACCTCCAAAAACACCTTGATAGAGCATCTCAATATTATTTATACCGATTATACTGATCACTCTTTGTCTGCGACCATGCCTGTTTGTCACTTTACCCATCAGCCGCTTGGTATGCTGCATGGTGGAGCCTCGGTGGTACTTGCGGAAACCCTAGGTTCAGTTGCCGCGAATTTCAGTGTGGATCAAGAACACTATTGTGTAGGGTTAGACATTAATGCTAATCATGTTCGCGCCATGCGAGAGGGGATGGTTATAGGAACAGCGACACCTATCCATCTTGGTATTTCAACGCAAGTATGGCAAATCAATATCACTGATGAGCGCGAACGTTTGGTGTGCACCAGCCGTTTGACGGTCGCAGTACAAAAAATTCGTAACCGTTCTCAAGCTATCAAGGTTGATTTATAAAATGGTGATTGAATTTTCAGGTGGAAAAATCATCGTAACACCCCATGAATTAGTGGTACGAGTATTGGGTGATCTCGCCATCACGCTACAAGCCCAAGCCGATGCTGTTCAGCTCATTGGGAGAGGGGCGAATGTCATCTCTGTAAATTGCTCAGAAAGTAAATGGTCGATTAAGTTGGACAACGAAGAGCAAATTCAGCAACTTTCTCAACAACTCGGCTGTAATATTCTTTAAACAGTGATTAAGACTATTGCATAACCAATATAAAATGAGGAAACTATCTCTGTTTTTTATAAACTGAGATTTCCTCTTTATGAGTAGCCCACGACTTCGCGTTCAATTTGAATCCTTATTTGAGCACTTTAACGGCCAAGATGTTGGTGTCCAGCTAGAAGAGATCACCGAGATCCTTTTCTGCACACGCCGTAATGCGCGTATTGTTCTAAATAAAATGGAGGATGAAGGCTGGATAGAATGGCGTCCTGCGGCGGGGCGTGGAAAATTATCCGATCTCATTTTTAAACGTAGTCGCAGTGATGTCAGTGAAAACCTTGCGCGTCGATACTTAGATGAAGGTAAAATTGGCCATGCATTTTCGGTACTGGATCAAGATGCGGCGAAACTGACGCAAGTGATCCAAAGCTATCTTGGTGTTCAGCATCAAGAAGGTCTGCAAGTCATACGGTTGCCTTATTATCGCCCGCTTTCAATGCTAAACCCGCTAAAATCCATGCGTCGATCTGAGCAACATATCGTAATGCAAATTTTTAGTGGATTAACGCGGCTAGATGAATATGAACAGCTGCAGCCAGATCTCGCACATACATGGGAATCGGTGACAGCAACACATTGGCGTTTTTATCTTCGCCCAGGGGTTCGTTTCCACAATGGTGATTTGCTTACCACCGACGGTGTTATCCAAAGTTTGTGGGAATTGCGATTTCTGAACTTATTCTCCCATCTTGATAGGATCAGCTCGCCCTCCAACTGGGTTATCGATATCTTTTTACAAAAAGCTGATAGTCGCTTACCGCTTCTTTTATCTGAGTCATGTGCCAAGATTTTACTACCAGAGTCCAATCGTAGTGATAATTTTGATTTAATGCCGATTGGTACTGGCCCTTACAAAGTCATTTTAAATGATGAAAAACGCTTAGTTTTGCAAGCGTTTGATGGATATTTTGGATTTAGGCCTTTGTTAGACCGGGTCGAAGTGTGGGTGATTGACGAAGTACATTCTTCGATGGTTTTTCCTAGCTTATCGCATCCGATAAAAACAAAGCGAGGCTCATTTACAGAAGACGTGGATCTTGATCCCGGCTGTACTTACTTGTTACTCAATCGAAAGAATGGCGTCGCCGCGGATGTAAATTGGGCTCGCTACCTTACCAATAAGCTCAGTACTCTCAACCTATTTCGTCAATTACCAGAAGACAAAGTGGTCGAGTTAGGGGTGTTACCTGCTTATGGCTTGAAACCGGGCTGGTATCATCAGTCATCGGGAGATGTTGCCGCTACACCGCCGGGTGAGCGTTCGATCACCATTGCATATCATGCTCAACATCCTATGTTTCCAAGCTTAGTGAAAACAATACAACAGCTGTTAAAAGAAGATGGGATTTCGGTGGAGCTTGTTAAATATGATTTGACTGTTGAAGACACCGATGCTGTCGATGTTTGGGTCAAACCGATGGGAATTGCCAACCATAGAGAAGATGCGTTAGCAGGATGGTTACTTGATTACAGTGATATCGAGCATTTAAGCCGCGCTGAAGATTTTTCGTATTGGTGCCAGTTAGTGGATGAATGGCGCGCCGATCCAAATGCCATATTTCCGGCCAAAGAGATTGGCAAATCTTTGATAGAAAAACAGCAAGTTATCCCGATGTTCCACTGTTGGTTAGGGATAAGCAAAGATCAATGTGGTGCATTACAAAACGCGAAATGCAACGCGTTAGGCTGGTTTGATTTTAGCAATGTTTGGGTTAAACCAGAGTTATAACAAATTACAGTGATACCCAAACTACTTGGAGTTACAAGTAGGCGGCTTGTCAGTGGTCGATAAAATAAGCTAAGAGTAAACAGCAGAATCTAAATTATCCGTTGTTGCCGTCATTTCTGGCGGCAACAAGTATCAGGAGCTATGACGTTGGTTTGATTACGCCGCAGCTAACAACTTCTGTTGATGAGCCAAGTATTCATCGTACGTTCCTTGGAAGTAGACCAACTGTTTGTTTTTCACATCGATGATCGAAGTGGCCAGCGAAGAGACAAATTCGCGATCGTGGCTAACAAAAATAAGCGTGCCTGTGTAGGATTTTAGCGCGTTATTGAGTGCCTCAATCGCTTCCATATCCATGTGGTTAGTTGGTTCATCCATGATCAGCACGTTGATGTCTTGCATCATCAGTTTGCCAAATAGTAGACGGTTCTTCTCACCACCCGAGCAGTTTCTTGCTTTCTTATTCACATCATCGGCTGTAAAGAGTAGTCGGCCAAGAATGGCACGCACCATCAAATCATCATGTTTGACGGTACGCCACTGCGAGATCCAATCAAAGATAGTCAGATCATTATCAAAATCGACAGTACTGTCTTGAGGGCAATAGCCAATTGAGGCATTCTCAGACCATTTCACCACACCTTGGTTGGCCTGAAGCTCTTTGACTAAGCAGCGTAGAAAGGTCGTTTTACCGACGCCGTTTTCACCAATTACCGCCAAACGCGAGCCCGCCTCAAGCAGCAGATTGCCACCGTTGAAGAGCTGTTCATCGTCAAAAGCGTGGCCGAGATTTTGTAGTTCAAGAGCAAGACGATGCAGTTTCTTTCCTTCACCAAAATCAATCGAAGGACTGATGCGGCTTGAGGATTTCACTTCATCAAGCTTGATCTTGTCCATTTTTTTTGCGCGTGAGCTAGCCTGTTTTGCTTTTGAAGCATTGGCACCAAAGCGGTTAACGAAGTCTTGCAGTTCGCTGATCTCGGCCGCTTTTTTCGCGTTGCCAGAGAGTAACTGCTCTCGAATCAAGCTTGACGCTTCAAGAAAATACTCATAATTACCCGGATAAATACGCAGTTCACCGTAATCAATATCAGCCATATGGGTACACACTGAGTTCAAAAAGTGACGGTCATGGGAAATAATAATCATGGTGCATTTACGCTGATTAAGTTCTTCAGCCAACCAACCAATGGTGTGGATGTCTAAGTTGTTGGTTGGCTCATCAAGCAGCAAAATATCAGGGTTGGCAAACAAGGCTTGCGCCAACAAAACGCGCAGTTTCCAACCAGGAGCCACTTGTTGCATCAAGCCAAAATGAAACGATTCCTCAATACCCGCTTTTAACAAAATATCACCCGCGCGACTTTCGGCGGTGTAACCATCCATTTCAGCGTATTCGCTCTCAAGCTCGGCGACTTTCATGCCGTCGGCTTCGCTCATCTCGGCTAATGAATAAATGCGGTCACGCTCTTGCTTGATCTCCCATAGTTTACGGTCACCCATAATCACGGCATCAATTACCGTGTATTGTTCGAAAGCAAACTGATCTTGGCTCAGCACACCCAATTTTAGCCCTGGTGTAATGGAGACGTTGCCTGAGCTGGGAGTTAACGCGCCACTCAAGATCTTCATGAACGTCGATTTACCACAGCCGTTAGCGCCAATCAAACCGTAGCGATTGCCGTTACCGAATTTTGCAGAAATGTTTTCAAATAAAGGCTCAGCGCCAAATTGCATGGTGATATTTGCGGTAGAGATCAAGAGAGTTTTCCTAGGTATTCAGTTTAGCGAATCAGTGATGTGCAGACGCCAAATCAGCAGAACATAAACAATGGTTAAATAGGCGGCGAATTATACAGAGTTATTACAAAAAGAACAGATGTGAGAGATAGCTCACAGACGGAAATTGCTCAACGTCGAATTGCCTATCGTTATTGGGGAGAAATGGGTGAATAAAAAACACGCTTCACCACATTTTACAGAATGCAGACTAGTATATGTGCATTCACTTTTATCATTAAAGGGATTTTAACAAGGTGCCACCAGCTCACTGTAGCCCGTTTGATTATCAAATTCTCGCTCAAACACTAAGTCAGGGTAGGAATGTAAAATCAGCTCTGCGGTAGTATTGACAAGACAACCATCTAAAAGATGACCACCGATCACTTTGCCTGTTTTATCTGCAACCGCAATGTGCAAGTGTTGATGAGATGCGGTTAGCGTGCCTATCAAAGAGACAATTTCAAATGCATCAACAAGGTGTAGCTCTGAAGAGCCATCAGCGAGGCGGATGCGCACTTCAGATAGGCACCCGACACAAGAAGCGATGTTACCCGCTTGTATGTTCTCTTGCTTTATCAACGCGGCAATGGATTGCTTTAAGTCGTGGCCTTTTATTAAGCGAGACACTGTCACTTTTATCATGGATAATTCGTTATAAAATTATGGTTGTGTTTAGTTTATCGTGCATGAGAGTTTACGTCTAAAGAGATTACTGCTTATATATCCTTGTTGAGACACAAAGTGGCAATTTTGCTATTTGCTTAAATCCGTTGAGCAACGCCCATCATTTCACCGAGGAACCGACGAATGATTGAACTGTATACCGCCGCAACGCCGAATGGTCAGAAAATCTCCATTGCATTAGAAGAAATGGGGTTGCCATACAAGGTCAACGCTTTTGATCTTTCAACCAATCAGCAAAAAGAGCCTGAGTTTACGGCCATCAATCCGAATGGACGTATTCCCGCAATTGTAGATAAAGATAACGATGATTTTCCAGTATTTGAATCTGGGGCAATTTTGCTTTACTTAGCAGAAAAAACGGGAAAATTTTTGCCCGTAGATCCGAAAGCCCGCTCTCAAGTGATCCAATGGTTAATGTTTCAAATGGGAGGCGTAGGGCCGATGATGGGGCAAGCTAATGTCTTCTTTCGTTACTTTCCAGAAAAAATACAACCTGCCATTGATCGTTACCAAAAAGAAGGGCGACGTCTATTTGAAGTCATGGATAGCCAATTAGAGCATCACCGTTATCTTGCGGGTGATGAATATACCATCGCCGATATCGCAACATGGCCATGGGTGAGAATTTACGAATGGAGTGGCATTAATATTGACGGGCTCGAGCACCTACAACGTTGGTTGGCGGAAATCGCGCAACGCCCTGCAGTGATTAAGGGGCTTACCGTGCCACCACCAAGTCAAGAAAGCGATGAACAGCGAGCGGAACGCATTCAGAAAATGGTGACAAGGTAACCTGAGTGATGTGTGTATGACAAAACGGTGGGCTTATCAGTTCAGTTGAAGTATTTAACTGTGGTTCCTAATTTGTGCATTTAGCATTACACTGCGTGAAAATTCGTGATAAGAAAAACGTAATGATTAACGATAAAGACACATTAGAAAACGAAGAAATTGAAATAGAGGCGATTGGTATTGAAGTTTCGTCGCAACCTATTGAGCTTTATAAGGTGCTAAAGATTGCTAACCTAGTGGATGGTGGCGGGCAAGCAAAATTCCTGATTAGCGATGGTTACGTGGCAGTCAATGGAGAACTTGAAACTCGAAAACGACGTAAAATGTACAATGGGGATTTTCTTGAATTTAACCAGGAGTACTACGTTGTATTGTGTGATCAACCCGTGACTGAAGTACTTGAAACTGATGTGACGTCGGTAGTGGCAGCAACAAATGTGCCTAAGCCGAAGCAAAAGGCGTCAGAAACCAAACCGGCTAGAAATAAGCCGACGACCACAAAGAAAGAGAACTCCGATGCACCTAACAGCAAAGATATTGAAAGTGGCCGTAACTCAATAGACTTTTTCTAATTTTCTGTTTTTTAATGATCTGATAAATAGACGGGAGCGATATGGCTCCCGTCTTTTATTCAGCGCCATTCGTCATTTGTCGTCGAACCGCTATTTAACCCATTAGGATCATCATCAAAAGGGTGTTGTGCCTTATACAGTAACACTTCCAACTGATGTTCTAACTGATTGACTGTCTCATAGTCACCTTCAGAACAGGCTACATAAATTTGTTGTTCTAGTGCTTCAATGCTGTCGCGTATGGTCATTTGGCACCTCTCATCTCACCCATTAAAGGTGACTTTTATCTGTTTTCAAATCTATTGTAGTCAAGTAAACCAGATTCGACAGGTTGATTTTTTCGATACCATGTATGAACTTTATCGCTGAACGGCCAAAACTTCGAAGAACTGCGGCGAATGGCGAACCTATCGAGTAACTTAACGTAGTCCTGCTCATTTTGCATTTTACTCAATAACATCACCAATTCTGCGATCTCGTGTTCATGCAATGACAAATAAGCAGAAGGGTAACTGCCAATGACACCTCTCACTAGAGTCAAATCATCATTCGCTGGGTCACGGTTGCTTTGTTCATCAAATAGACTTGAAATATTGAGATGGGCGTTATTGTGTAACAAAGTAAACAGTTGATCCTCTCCGTTTTCAGCCGTGATCATCAACATCATAATTTGTGGCACAGCCAACAACCCTTCACCTTTGATCTTATTAATGCTATTTAACATCTGTTCACTACGCTTTGAAAAACCAGTGTCAATTATCGAATAACGATTTGATAACACAGGTTGAAGCTCAGACTTCAAAAGATCAAACAACTCAGATTTTGGATCTTGCGTGTGGTAAACAATACTGGTCGGTTGATCAAAAGGGGCAACGTTACGTTGCAAAAAGTCACTGAGTTGAGTGCTTTGATTTTGATACCAACTTGACTGCTCTTGGTGCCTTATCTCTCTAGGCAGCAGAGAGACAAAATTACTTTCACCTTCAAGACGCAGAAAATCCATAAACATGCGAGTAATGAGCTGGTGGCCGAAATTGCCGTAAACATCAAAACCCGCCACCAGTAAATAATGGATTCTTTCTAGTAGGGCATAGTCTAACACCCATGCTGTTTTGGGTTTTTCTCCCACTAAACCTTGCACTACCGATGCACTATCGAAATGCCTAAAAATAGTCAGTGCCGCATTCGGGTTATAGCCATCACCCATCCACAGTACATCCGTGGTTAAGTTCTCGCCATTTTTGAACCACTGATTAGTAAATTCAGACTTTGCCTTCAAATAACGTGCTTGTTGATGCGCATAACGGACCCAATGAGTAATAGGCAACGTGTTACTTTCCAACTCGCTTGGCAGTTTTAGATTCGCGGCTTGCGATCGATAAAATTGATTCACTTCGGGTAAATCAGCTTTCTCTGGGTCTAGAAAGAACACCCAAAAATGGTCGTTAATAACATTCAGGGCTAGCTGGCCACGACACACTGGCCCTTTGATGAAAGCCATGATGGTGTTTTGAGCATTGTCTAACATAAATCGAAAGCGTGCTTTAACCGGAAGGGCATCAAATGCCGTCATCGGATTGGCGGCAACTTCAATATCATAGCTAGGCAAAACCGAGACTTGATAATTAGGTTGAATGAACCATGATTGCCAATCATCAAGACGTTTTTTATTCAACGCATAGGGTAAATGAGTTTTATCTACGATACTGCCTTGCTCAGGAATCAAACGGTAGTAGACGCGTTCTACACCAGGATTATCGTAAGGACGCCTTGTCGCAATTCGGTTAACCGGCTCGCCTGGGGGCGTTGTCGAACGTATCAAAGTGAAAAATCTAGGCTGACCAGCAAGTTCAGAAAAATAAAGGTGAGAAAGAAAAAGATGCTCGTAGATATAACGAGCCATTAACTGATTCTTTGCTGTACCTTCATTTAAAAAGTTTTCGTATTGCGCAACCGATTTCTCCTGATCAGAAGTGAGCGGAATATGACCATTCATGATTGCGCCATCTCTGAGCCACGTGAGTAGCGTATTGTATTCAAGAGGGCTAAGATTTGGCATGCCATAAGGCATTCCCCACGTTGGGTGATCTTGTTTGTACTGTCCGTACTTTTCAATTGTTGGACAAACTTGTTCGCGATCTATCGAAAAATCAAAACCTTTTAGCTGATCTGGTTCTGGTAACGGATGTTCCTCTTTTTGCATTAATAATTTCGCGACTAATCCTGCTTCTAGATTCGCGGTAGGCGTTTGAGATCTCTCGTTCAGCACAGGATGAAAACCAAAATCTCGCCACTGCTCTGTGTATTGTGCATCTTCAAACAAACGGGTAGGAGCCGACGCCGTCAGACGCGTACCATGATAAACCAACGCTTTACTGGCTCCACGATCAATCCCTTCAACTGAAGACATTTTTAGCTGGCAGGGCGCATCATAACAGGCGTGACAGACCACGCAGCGCTGATCGATGATGGGTTTAACATCATTTAAAAAGAAAGAGGCTTCTTTTGAATCTACTGGCGATTGTCTTGATTGAACGCTTGCTTCACCAAACTGTTGGTCATAGTTCAAGCCCGCATACATTGCACATCCTGAAAAAAACACGATGCTAAGAATAATAAGTCGATGAAAAGACATAACATGAGAAATTTAGGAATATTTGTCCCAATTAAAGCAAAGATTAACAAAATGCACCACAAAACGATGAAAATAGCGCATTAGGGATGATAAATCGCCCGAGTGGAATAAAACGCCACAACTGAACGCACAATGCTCAATTTAGGGTTATAAGACGAGTATACGGTAGACTCGCATTGGCTATACGCATTTAATAAACCCATTGAACCCGCTATAGTTAAACGAAGAAAATTTTGAGGAGTCAAAGGATGAAACTCTCGATATCAGGGAAGTTGCAATTAAGTTTTTTATTGCTGGTGGTGCTTCTTATCATTTCGACCTTTTTTACCTATCGCAGTATTACGCAAGTCGAAACTCACACCAATTCATTGCTGCAAACGGATCTGCCAACCGTGAATACTAGCCGAAATATTCAGCAGTCGATGCAAGAGGTTATTTCAACGTTACGCGCCTATTTATTGGTGGGTTCTCAAAGTGCAGTGGGTGCAGCGCAACTGACAAAACTTGAAACTATTATTGGACAGATGGACAAAACGGTACCGGTGTTAGAAACGCTGATTCTCAGTGAGCAATACACCGCGATCATAAGCGAATGGGCTGCAATCAAAGCGCATATCCAAGGCATCGTATTATTGAGCCAAAGTGAGGATAATTTACCTGCCCACACATTATTCATTAACGAGGCCGCCCCCATAGCAGAAGTTGCACTTGACCAGTTACAAGGGCTGATTAACGACGAGTCGACTAACAAAGAAGGAGGGGAGCGGAAACGTCTCTTTAAATTGTATGCTGACAGCTATAATTCGTTAGCTAATGCACTGGCATCGTTGCGAGATTTCTTACTGTATGCGAAGCCTGAACATCTCGAAAAATATCAAGACCTAATTAACTCTCACAACCAATCTGTTGCTGAAATTGTGGAAAAGTCCTCTTTGCTATCGGATGATGAACAGAGTCTGTGGTCATTATTTAATGAGATGCAGCAGCTTTATTTCCCACTCGCACAGCAGGTGATTGCAATACGCCAATCTGAGCAATGGAACGGCGTCAATCAAAAAATGGCCACACAACTTATGCCTGCCGTAGATAAAATGACTAACCGTCTTGAAGATGTTATCGCCACTCAACAATCAAAAGCAGAGCAAAGTGGCGAAAGGATGAGTCGTAGCATTAGTAATGTGATTAACGTGTTATTTATCATGATTGCCGTGACTGTTTCAGTTGCTGTTTTGCTTTCCAATTACTTAGGTAAGAATATCGGCCGCAGAGTGAGTCGAATCGGAAAGAGAGCCGAAATCATTGCGGCAGGAGATGTCTCTCAACCAGCACTTTTGTGTGAAGGTAGCGACGAGCTCTCTCAGCTTACCGCCGCGATAAACAATATGAACAACTCACTGCGAACGATCGTTCAGGGAGTCAGTACCAAAGCGCAACAGGTCAGTCAAAACATGGATGAGCTTCTGAACTATAACTCAAACACTCGGCAGCAAGTACAGCAGCAGCGAGCAAGTATTGAGCAGGTTACAGTACGTTTGAGCGATGTGGCGCAGTATTCTATGGCGACCGCAGAAAAAGCTGAACAATCTACGCAATCTCTTTTGTTATCACAAAATGAGCTCAAAGAGGGAGCCTCGGCGCTAGAACAAAATAGAAAAAGTATTGATAAGCTTGATCAAACCATACAAAAGGCAACGCAATTGGTGCTCGATCTTAGTCGAGAAAGCGAATCGATTGGGCGTGTGACCGAAGTAATAGAGGGATTAGCGGAACAAACTAACCTTCTGGCCTTAAATGCGGCGATTGAGGCCGCAAGAGCCGGAGAATATGGACGAGGCTTTGCTGTGGTAGCGGATGAAGTTAGGTTGCTGGCGACTCGAACCACTCAATCAACCACAGAAATTAACACTATTATAAACGCCATACAGTCAGCGACTGCGGCTGTGGTCAATGAAATTAACATGAGTCAGAACCTTGCCAATGAAGGTGCGGCGCAGACCATCCACGCCTTCAACAAAATGATGGACGTACAAGGAAAAATAACGGCCTTAGATAAGGAAATGCACCAGTTATCCTCGGCGGCCGATCTGCAACAACAATCAACACACCAAATGACTCAATTCATGCAAGAGGTTGTCAATTCGGTGGAAAGTGTGGCAAGTATTAGCCAAATCTCAAACCAAACGTCAGCGCAAGTAAAAGATAATGTCACTGTACTCAATCAAGAAATGGAAAAGTTCAAAATCTAAACGCAAGAGTAGATATTCAATTGAGTTAAAAACAACCAAAAGCACACAAATCTCAACCAATTGAATTTACTTTGTTTATTTACTGTTCGCTTGAACGGGTTTTGATAAAAAATGGGTTTTCTTTTTTGCTAACTGTGGCATAGTGAGAGCGTCAATTCGGTGCGCGGGCATCGTATAATGGCTATTACCTCAGCCTTCCAAGCTGATGATGCGGGTTCGATTCCCGCTGCCCGCTCCAATATTCTCGTATTTATCCAGTCTACTAGAAACAAAAAATCCACCCTAGAAAGAGTGGATTAGAGTCGTTCTTTTTAAAAATTTAAACGGGACTGACGCTCTCAGCTTGTGGCCCTTTTTGACCATCAGTGATCACAAAACTCACCTTTTGGCCATCGACTAAGTTGCGGCGCCCTTCACCTGTAATAGCGGAAAAATGTACAAATACATCTTTGCTGCCATTATCTGGGGTAATAAAGCCAAAACCTTTATCTTGGTTGAACCACTTTACAATTCCGTTTACTTTTTCACTCATAATCTTACTCTTGCTATGTTGTTTTGACGTTGCGAAACAGTTGCAACATGAATAACTTAACCAAAGTATTTTGCACAATCTAATGAAGTTTCTGTGAATGTGATGTACGCCTTGTTGAATATCAAATTTTGCGATTTCTATACCAAAATGTGATGCATTAAATCAAGGTAACTGTTCATACTTCAACTCTATTTCTGCCATTTTGTTTAGCTTTATAGAGCGCTTGATCCGCAATTTTTAACACTGCTTCAGGTTTTTCTGAGGCGTAGCTATCAGCAACGCCAATACTAACGGTAATAGAGACGAGATTTGATGGTGTTTTCTGCTCACGCTTCTTGGAACCGAGCTTATCGTCTTTTGGTCTGTCTTCTGCGTTCCTAATAACCATTTGGTACTGTTCAATATCTTTGCGAAGCAAATCTAAGTAGATTGCAGCTTGCTGTGCATTTTTTCCTTTAAATAGGATGGTAAACTCTTCACCACCGTAGCGATAAACACGTGCGTTTCCTTGAGTCAACAATAAACGGCTAGCAATCAACTTAAGCACATCATCGCCAGTGTCATGACCATAGTGATCATTGAACTGCTTAAAATGGTCTATATCTAGCATCGCTATCGCATATTTTTTGCCTAAGTATTTGATGTCAAGATCTAAGGCGTGGCGACCTGGGATACCCGTTAAGCGATCAATAAATGCCATTTTATGGCCCGCCGAAATTAGATATAAGATCAATAAAACCCCGGCTAGAGAGAAAAGTGTGCTTGAGATATAACTCACGTGGAAAAAAATAAAGGTGACGGAGGAGAGTAAAATACTGGCGTAAATGCTGGTGTCTAAGATCTGGTTTCGCGTGAGCACAAATATTGCGGAGACCCCAATTAATGCCAAGAGGTACATCACCAACAAAAATGGCAATTTCGATATTTTCGGTATAGTTACTAACAAAACCTGGCTAAAATTCTCAAATCCGCCATCACTGACGTACATCAAAGTAACAACGGCCCAAAACATTAACAGCAGCAAAATAGCGATGTATAAGCCATAAGTTTTACTCAATACAGTAGCATTACTTCCTAACGCATAAGGTACTAAACACAAAACGGGTAATAACAAACTTAATAACGAAAGCTCTAGCAAGGTTGTTCCCGTAGAAAGGGGCATCTGTAAGCGCCACTGGATGATTGCGTAGGCCACCATCATCGCTGTCGAGATCATAGCCAAACGCCCTTGCTTAAAAATGTGTCCTAATGCGATTGCTACCGTGAAAAGAATATAAGGCAGGTTACTAGCGAAGCCAATATTGGCGCTAGTGATCAGAATGACGTTTTCCATCCCCAACATAATGGCTATTAGCAACCCTATTGGGAATAAGAATCGAAACCAATGAGATGATACAAAACTTGTCGGCATTAATAATACAAATATGACCTTTGTGGCATTTAAAATTAAAATTGATAATAAGGCCCATAGCATACTTTTATTTAATAGATTGCCAAGCTTTTTGCTAGACTTACTAAATGAAAGCGAGCACTTGAACAAAGTTTAGACGACAACGCATCTAAAAGTTGTATAAAATCACCAAGGTACGCTAAGTTGTTACTGCTAAGTTCTATCTAAATATTTTGATTAGTACGAAGAGGAAGGAGTGTAAGGATGCAAATCAGTGTTGATGTACATAATTACATGGAAACACTTGTCGGACGCGTATTGGCTGAAGATAAGTATGTAAATCACTATGATAATGAGCAGCTTGCCGATCTCGCTTGCTTATCCCTTGCTCAATTGAGACCGATCTATATTCGATACGACATAGATTTTCTCTCTGCGCTACCTGAAGAAAAATTGGTCATACTTAAAGAGAATGCACAAGTTGCCGTTGAATCGGCGGAAAGCATGATCGTTAATGATCGACGTAGACACAGAGAAGATGATATTCCTATCATTCTAGGCCAATTGCGCTTTGACGATAACTTAGAACTAGAGTGGTTCGAGAAGCCGATTATTGAAACAAACAAGTCTTAAAGGAGTTCTTGTGGGATTTTTTTCTCGTTTATTTAATCAAGGGCCAGGCAATGACTCAAAAATGAAGCTTTTGGATCCCATTGAATATAAAGGTTTTTTAATTTACCAAGATGCAATGTCTGAATCAGGGCAATATCGTGTCGCTGGTAAAATTAGTAAAGATGTTAATGGTGAAATATGTACTCACCGTTTTATCCGCTCCGATGTCGTAGCTAGTAAAAGCGACGCTGATGAGCTTATGCTTAAAAAAGCAAAAATGCTCATCGATCAGATGGGCGAGAAAATCTTTTCCTAACATCGTCCAACTTGATAAAAATCATAATGAATATCCTCATTAGTCGATACCCTTATTCATTGAGTAAAATACATGGCTAATACCCTGTTTTTATAGAGCTTTGTGATAAGTGGTTCGACCTCTGCTTTGTTTGGATGTCGTTGTGTTTTTGTCTTTCACCTATGACAATCACTCATTACTTAACCTTATATGTAATAGCATTTTGTATTTTTATTACAAACTGCTTGCAGTTATGCTGGTGGTTAGATAAAAACAGAATAATCATTGTGCCAATAGTCAAGGAATAACTATGCAAATTGGTGTACCAAAAGAGACCCTTACGGGTGAAACACGGGTTGCAGCTTCACCGAGTTCGGTAGCGCAATTAATCAAACTAGGCTTCGACGTCTCCATTGAAACTCAAGCTGGGGTTTTAGCCAGTTTTGATGATGCGGCTTTTGAGGCGGCTGGTGCCACGATTGTTTCGACACAAGATGTTTGGAATTCAGACATTATCTTGAAGGTCAATGCGCCGATTGTTGATGAAAAACAATCGATTGATGAGGTTGCTTTGATCAAAGAAGGGGCAAGCCTAATCAGTTTTATCTGGCCTGCACAAAACCCAGAATTGATGGAACAGTTATCAAGTAAAAAAATCAACGTGCTGGCGATGGACTCAGTGCCGAGAATATCCAGAGCACAAGCTTTAGACGCTTTGTCATCAATGGCTAACATTGCTGGCTACCGCGCTGTTGTTGAAGCTGCACATGAATTTGGCCGCTTCTTTACAGGGCAAATTACCGCAGCGGGCAAAGTCCCGCCGGCAAAAGTACTGGTTGCTGGAGCTGGCGTTGCTGGCCTCGCTGCTATCGGTGCCGCAGGAAGTTTGGGGGCAATTGTACGAGCTTTTGATGTTCGCCCAGAAGTAAAAGAACAAGTTCAATCAATGGGTGCAGAGTTTTTGGAAGTCGATTTCCAAGAAACGGCTGGTTCAGGCGATGGTTACGCCAAAGAGATGTCTGACGACTTTAATAAAAAGGCCGCTGAACTGTATGCAGCGCAAGCTAAAGATGTCGACATCATTATCACGACGGCTTTGATCCCTGGACGTCCAGCCCCTAAGCTGATCACCAAAGAGATGGTCGACAGTATGAGCGCTGGTAGCGTGATCGTCGATCTTGCAGCTGCAAACGGGGGGAACTGTGAATACACGGTTGCCGATCAGGTGATTACAACCGCCAATGGTGTGAAAGTGGTCGGTTATACTGATATGGTTGGCCGCTTACCAACACAATCCTCTCAATTATATTCAACAAACATCGTTAACTTGCTGAAATTGTTATGCAAGGAAAAAAATGGGTCCATCAATATTGACTTTGAAGACGTTGTTTTACGTGGTGTGACGGTCGTGAAAGAAGGCGAAATAACGTGGCCAGCACCACCGATCCAAGTCTCTGCTCAACCGCAAGTCAAGACCGCACCAACTAGACCTGAACCCAAAAAACAAGAACCCGTTTCTGCGACGAAAAAAATTACTGGCTTAGTTGCTGCCGTTGGCGCTTTTGCTTGGATCGCATCGGTCGCACCTGCGGCTTTCTTAAGCCATTTCACCGTTTTTGTTTTAGCGTGTGTTGTGGGTTACTACGTCGTTTGGAATGTTACTCATGCTTTACATACTCCTTTGATGTCCGTTACCAATGCAATTTCCGGCATTATTGTGGTCGGAGCTTTATTGCAGATAGGTCAAGGGAGTGGTGTGGTCACTTTCCTCGCGTTTATCGCTGTTTTAATTGCAAGCATTAACATCTTTGGTGGTTTTACAGTCACCAAACGTATGCTTGAAATGTTCCGTAAAGACTAAGGGAGTAATATATGTCTGCAGGATTAGTACAAGCCGCATATATTATTGCTGCTATCTTCTTCATCATGAGCCTTGCTGGATTATCAAAGCAGGAATCAGCAAGAGCTGGTAACTACTATGGTATAGCGGGTATGGCTATCGCACTCATCGCCACTATTTTTCGTCCAGATGCGCAGGGCTTAGCTTGGGTATTGCTGGCGATGGTAATTGGGGGCGGTATCGGTATTCATTATGCTAAAAAAGTAGAAATGACCGAAATGCCCGAACTTGTGGCTATTCTCCACAGTTTTGTGGGCATGGCTGCGGTATTAGTGGGTTATAACAGCTATATCGATGCGCCAATTGTACTCGATCACGCTGAACACGTGATTCATTTGGTTGAAGTGTTCATTGGGGTATTTATTGGTGCCGTCACCTTTACAGGATCTATCGTCGCCTTTGGTAAACTGCGTGGAATCATTTCGTCGTCGTCGCTCAATCTCCCTCATAAGCATAAGCTCAACCTCGCGGCCATTGTTGTCTCCACATTATTAATGATTTACTTTGTTAATAATGGTGGCAGCATGTTTGCATTGATTATTATGACTCTGATAGCGTTCGCGTTTGGCTACCATTTGGTGGCTTCGATTGGTGGTGCAGACATGCCCGTTGTGGTATCGATGCTTAACTCCTATTCAGGTTGGGCAGCGGCAGCGGCTGGCTTTATGTTAGCGAATGATTTGCTGATCGTAACCGGAGCACTGGTTGGTTCTTCAGGTGCCATTCTTTCTTACATTATGTGTAAAGCGATGAACCGCTCTTTTGTTAGTGTGATTGCCGGGGGCTTTGGTCAAGATGTGGCTATCAGCGCAGACGTTGAGTACGGTGAACACCGTGAAATAAACGCTGAAGAAGTAGCCGAAATGCTGAAAAACTCTAAGTCAGTGATCATCACTCCAGGGTATGGCATGGCAGTAGCTCAAGCACAGTATCCTGTTCACGAAATCACGGAGAAGTTACGTGCACAAGGCATTAAAGTTCGCTTTGGTATTCACCCAGTAGCGGGACGTTTGCCTGGCCATATGAACGTACTGCTTGCTGAAGCAAAAGTGCCTTATGACATTGTGTTAGAAATGGACGAAATAAACGATGATTTTACTGAAACGGATACGGTTTTGGTGATCGGTGCAAATGACACAGTAAACCCAGCAGCATTAGAAGATCCGAACAGTCCGATCGCCGGAATGCCAGTGTTGGAAGTATGGAAAGCGCAAAATGTCATTGTATTCAAGCGTTCAATGAATACTGGCTACGCAGGTGTACAAAACCCTCTTTTCTTTAAAGATAATACCTATATGCTTTTTGGTGATGCAAAAGAGAGTGTAGACGCCATCTCAAAAGCGTTATAGCATCTACGATTAGGATAATGAAGAAGCCAGCAAAATGCTGGCTTCTTCTGTTTTTGAGCAATCATTATTGACATGGATATAACACGTGCAATGTATTATTAGTTAATAATGTTATATAGTTTTTAATCTAAACCATTAATGAAAATAAAACTTGTTTAAAGCGATTAAGACCTACTTTTGGGCTATTTTAGTTCTAATACCTATTCAAACCTATGCCGATTCGTTGCCAGAACGCATCGACCTTTTTGCGTCGCTTTTTGATTATAGTACCGCTGATGTAAGTTATGATATCCGTACTTTGCAGGTTGATTATCCAACTCGCTTATTGACTCCCGAATCAATGTTACCGCAAACGGCTGAATACCCTTTAAAAGATCTACAGTTGTTATACAAATTATCTCAAAGCTGTACAGGTAAGTTGCCGCTGAGCCCACTCATAACAGAGCCATTAGTCTTCACGAGAGCTATCTGTAAAGGATCTCAATTACCATCGAAATGGTTTGCGAGAAGCGCTTTGATTCACCCAGGAGGTGGAACATATGCGGCTCGTTATGTGAAAAAATACCCTGAGAAATTTGTAGAATTGCAACAATATATGCACATACGAGAGCGCACCAAAGCAAGTGTGGATTCTTTGCTTGGCCGCATCCAAAACATGAATGAAGATACGATCTTAGCACTTATATCAGGTGCAACCATGTTTGTAGAGAACAGCGATCTTTGGCTGAGAAAAGGGGATATGTATTACGTTTTTAACGAAGACGTATGGTTAGACAACGCGAGTAAAGCAGGACTCAGCTATAGCATGGCCTCGGAAAATTCGACCTGTTTTATTCAAAGAGGCAACATTTGTTGGAATGTTGAAGATCATTCCAACGTGTTACGGATAAGTATGGTAATTCTTGTCCTAGCTAACATAATACTTGTATTAGGCTGGTCCCTTTATCGTTGGAATTCAAAACGACAGGAAATGAAAAGTCGTATGTTGGTGCTGCAGATTCTTACTCACGAGCTCAGAACACCCATTGCAAGTCTATCGCTAACCGTTGAAGGATTTAGGCGCGAATTTGAAAGGTTACCATCAACTGTTTACGATGAGTTTAGACGCCTATGCGAAGATTCCAGACGTTTACGGCAACTGGCCGAAGCCAGTAAGGATTATTTACAGTCAGAGAGCAGGCCGCTTGCAACAGACTGGGTACCTTCCGTTGAAGAATGGTTACAATACAAAGTGGAAGAAGAGTTTCGTGAAAGCATAGATCTTGTTATAAACAAAGATATTGCAGCTAAACTGAATGTTTATTGGCTTGGGACATGCATCGATAACTTAATTAGAAACGCAGTAAAATACGGTGTTGCTCCAGTTACGTTAGAGGTAACAACTAAACAAAATTCAATCACGATCAAAGTTACAGATCAAGGTCTGTTAAATCATCGAGATTGGAGAAATTTACGTAAACCTTTTGTCAGCAAAAGTGGCTTAGGTTTAGGTTTGACTATTGTAGAATCAATGGTAGGTCGGATGGGTGGTAAGATGACACTCGCAGGACCGCCAACCACATTTATATTGGAGATCCCCTGTGAAACAGACATTGCTTCTCGTTGAAGATGATAAAAACCTTGCCGATGGCTTATTAGTAAGCCTTGAACAAGCAGGGTATGACTGTTTACATGCAGAAACTATTGCAGATGTTAAACAGCATTGGGACAGTGCAGACTTAGTCATCCTCGATCGCCAATTACCCGATGGCGATTCTGTTCAGCATTTGCCAGAATGGCGTAAAATAAAAGAGTTGCCAGTAATTCTTTTAACCGCACTTGTTACGGTCAAAGACAAAGTGGCCGGATTGGACGCGGGGGCAAATGATTACTTAACCAAGCCTTTTGCCGAGGCTGAATTATTTGCACGAATTCGAGCCCAACTTCGTTCACCAGAATCAGAAGGGCAGGATGACACGAAAGTGGTTACACCCAATCTTGTTATTGATAAAGCCACAAGAGAAGTTTTTTTTAAAGAAGATTCAATTACCTTAACGCGTACTGAATTTGACTTACTCTTATTTTTAGCAAGCAATCTCGGGAGAGTGTTTACGCGTGACGAATTGCTTGATCATGTATGGGGTTATAACCACTTTCCAACGACAAGAACCGTAGATACCCACGTGTTGCAATTGCGCCAAAAACTTCCAGGCTTAGAGATTGAAACCTTACGCGGTGTTGGATACAAGATGAAAGCGTGATGCAGAAATCTCGTTTACTATTGGTAGGCATAGCATTTGTGACTATTCCTACCAAAGCACAAAATGTTGAGTGGTTTGATCAAATCACACCGCTTACCCAAGCGCATCAGAATCTTTTAAATAATAATTTAGAAGCAATGTTTAACTCACTTGTCGAAGTGTGGCAGCTTGAACATAACAAAAACATTCAGAGCCATCTCAATGAATTATTATTACAATCATTAACCGTTGATTGCGGTAAAAGTTTAGACAAAAAACCACTCCCTGAATGGCTTAAATCAATCACCATTAATAGGCAAGAGATCCAGAGCCCAGGAAGAGATGCATTTCATGTTGATATAGAAGTGGACGCTGAAAAACCACTTGCTGATATCAGGCTGGCGCAGTGGGTTGATAAAAGTTTATCAACCGATAGCTTGTTAACGACCACTTCGAGTGACAGCGTCACTGGAAAGGCACATTACTTAAAGCGTTATAATCTCAATAGTAAAATTACAATGGGTTTATACCGTCTTGATATAACAGCCAAAGATCAGCAATCTTGGAGCGCATGGATTGTGCTTGGTGAACCCAAAGCAAAGCAAATTGTACGTTGGGCTTCAAAAGATCAATGGCAAATTGAAAAAAAAGCGCTACTTAATCCATATTGTCCTTTACCTGAACTCAATGTATCGCTGTATGATTATATCGATGGAAAATACTCTGAAATATGGAGTCAACGCTACGAGTCTGAGTATCCTAATGAACTTGAAATCACTAATTTAGCTGCAGACCGTTATGTACTAGCGGTATCAATGACTCAACAACGTTGGCAAGGGCCGATTATCATTGAGCAATCTCAAGTAATCAGTAAAACCTACGATGTTTCAGTAGATGAATAATTAAAGATAATAGACAATGTGCCGTTATAGACACAAAGGAAACGACACGTTTATAACATTATGAAAAATTTCATTAAAATACTCCCACTTGCAGTCGTACTTACACCCTCTTTCAGCTTCGCAGCCAATTATGCAATAGAGGCGCGAGGGGATGCGATGGGTGGTGTAGGGGTTGTATCTGCGAACTTTCTCACTGCTCCATTTTATAACCCTGCACTTGTGGCTATTTATCGTCGTAACGATGACCTAGGTATGATCGTTCCCAGTTTCGGGATTTCTTATAATGATGAAGACCACATGGTCGATGATTTAGACAGCATTTCAAGCTTCATAGAAAAAAAAGATTACACAAATACTGAACAGCTGCAGAAAAGTTTAGATAATTTACAAAATGATAAACTAAAAGCCGAAATTGGCGGTGTTGTCGCCTTTGCCATTCCTAACCAATTTATAGCGGCTAATTTATTCGCCAAAGCCTATACCGAAACGTTTGTCACTCCTGATATTTACAGCGGCGAAAATACTGCGTCATTAACTCCTGAGCTACAAACTGTCGAAAACGCAGAGCTCAGCGCAGTGAACGCTGTTTCCGTTGGGGTAACAGAAGTGGGTTTCTCGCTAGCCAAGTACCAAACATTTTTAGGCCAACATATTGCCTTTGGTGTAACACCTAAACTTCAACGCATCTACACCTATGTATATTCAGCAAGCGTAACCGATTACGATATCAAAGATGCACGAGATAATGGCCAAGGTGAAACCATGTTCAACCTTGATGCCGGCGCATTGTGGTTTTATGGGCCTTTAAGAGTTGGATTTTCCGCAACCAATTTAGTCAAGAGAGACATTCAAACTCAATCTTACACTAAGAGTCTTAAGAGCCAATTCGGTAAAACACGAGACATCAATATTGGCTACGCATACCAAATGAGGCCACTTTATACAGTAGGCGTAGGCATTGTTGCAGACTATGCCACATTAAGCGTGGATTATGATCTTAATGAAGAAGAGCGCTACACTAATTTTAATGACAATACACAGATGATTCGAGTAGGTGGTGAAATCGATATCATGCGTCAGTTAAAATTAAGAGCAGGATATAAGAAGAACTTAGCATACGATAATGTTGATGGAACAATCACAGCAGGGGTAGGGATCTCACCTCTCAATCTCTTCCAACTGGACATTGGAGCTAGCTATACAAACGATAATGCGATGGGAGCTTACATAAATTTCCTTGCTAGTTATTAACTCGATCTCTATAGTCAGGCTCCTAATCAACCGGAGCCTTTTTAAATGTTTGATGATATTCCAACTTTATCTCACCAAGAACAGCAAGAAGCTGTTGAGAAAATTCAACAACTAATGGCTCAAGGTATCAGTACCGCAGAAGCCATAAAAATCGTTGCATCCCAAATTAGAGCAGAAAAATCTGCAGATAAAACGAATTAATTCTCAACCTAACTATTTCCATTGCATAAGAGCGTTCACTCATTAGTGGACGCTTTTTTGTATCGAGAAAACCCCCAGCTAGGCTGGGGGTTCCGTAAAGCTTACGGCTATAAGTCAGTTATAACCCCTTTCAATTTGATAAAAACGTCTTGTGGTCTGGCAACTGTAAGAGTTAATTAAGAATTGAAAGGGGGTCCCAATTGGGACGAAGAGAGCTTAGCGCACACGCGATGGAATTGTAAATATCATGTGGTTTTTGCACCTAAGTACCGAAGGCCGGTGTTCTACCAGACTTCGCAGGGATATCATCCAAATGCTCACCAACGAGCAAGTGGGTAGCGTATATTCTCGAGTGTTGGTGCTTTCAGCGATGTTCTGTTTAACCGGTTTTGTAGCAAAACTTGGCCATTGGTCTAAGTATTTGAGTGAACTTAGCTGATCAGATAATTTAGTTCCATGATTTAGGAAATAAAGCCATTTTATGTAGGATTTTTCTGGGATTATGAGTCGTCTATTGTCTGCTTTTACTGATGATTATATTGTTAAGTGAATGAAATCTAGTCTAGGAATCTCGGAATGATAACCAATAACATAACTAATGCTCAACTCAGCGGCATTGGCATTGAGCGAAACGCTCCTCAAGTGGGTCCCCAAAACGTCGAGGCTTACCTTGCAACGATTGAGAAAGCCCAGAAAGACCTTGAAAAAATCGATCCTTCCATTGCATCAGTCGATGAGCAATCAGCAGATTCTGAAGTACTAGCTATGGTAGCGGCTCATCAAAAACAAGTTGTCCAGTCTATGGTGGGTAGTAATCCTGAGGATGCTATTGCATTGACACTAGCCGCTGGTATCGAAGCATGCAGTGCTCGACTTGAAGCGATACAGCAACAAGCTATGGGCTTAGGTGTATTTGTAGATTCCATGGAAGCGATGTGGGAAGACATATCAAAAACATCACCATTAACAGGGTATGCGTTAGAAGACGCTTTTCAACTAGTGCTTATGGATGTATTGATCCACATTGACGATTACAATTTAACAGCGGATGAAAAAGATGCCCTTCAACGTTTTATGGAGTGTGGTGGTTCAGGGATGCATGGTTCTCATGAAAACTATGATCAAAATGAATTTGTTGCTGACCTTCCTGGACTTTTTAACAAAATTCATGACCACGCACCCAAGGACAGTTTTGCTTATACAATTACTGATTCTATGAAAAATAATTCTGGTTGCCCCGGGGCTTTAGTAACGCAATTTCAGGATAATTGGGGTACTGCTAGTGAATGGTATTCTAACTGGACTAATGGCATAGGCGATGTCTCTCCAATTATGCGTATGGCATTACTCTCTAGTGTGCTGACTGATTCATCTGTGGAAATCTCCAGCGACGAATATAATATGTTTCTTACTGGTAGCCTGTCTGATATTGATACCTTTATGAACGAAAAGTACGGTAAAAATACCATTGAATACATTAACGAGGATCTTGCTATGTGGAACTATTACTTCGATCCTAGTGAGAATCCAGTTACCGGTTTTGGTATGAATTTCCATTCTTCTAGTGGAATGCAGGTAGACTACTTCACTGCATTATCAGAGAATTTACCTTCTCGACCTCTCACCGACGAGGAGCTGAAAGAAGTCAACCGTATCGGTGATCAGGTAAGAATGCTGCAAGAGACTCTCAAATATTGGTTGCAAATTTGCCGAGACGAGCTAGTGGCCATTGCACGTAACATCTAGTTCAGAACGGTCAATTAGGTCGGTCGAAATAAAAATGGGTTGTGGCATCTGAAACACATATACACATTCAAGCATTCAAGAGGGACTGCCAACGCGTGGCGGCTTTAGCGCAAGTGTTTACAGTGGGTTTTTGAGTTCGGCGGTGCGTTGTTAAACACCGCTGTAGCTTCAAGTAGGAAGAGAATATAACAATCTAGAGTTACGGATGTGATGAAAATTACCATTTTTCTGTATTCACGCTCTTTTTGAACTGAGTCGCTAAAAACGTTAGCAATACGTTAAAAGCTGTCTATATTTTTCCAGTCTGCTAGAATCGCGTTGTTTATATTTTAGCCTTTAATTTTACACACTTATCGAGGTTTTACATGGAGCTTGGATTAATCATCGTTTTTATCGTGGCTGCAGCGGTCATGGTTAAGAAAGAGATGTCAGAAAATAAGAAATAGACTCACTCATTGATAACTTTTCTACCCCTTTTTAAATGAATGTGTCTCAAAGCCAGTATTAAACTGGCTTTGTTATTTCTACGATTTTTGGTTCCAAACCAGTTCTCCTCGTCTATTTTCCATCCCGTCAGAGATACCACAACGATGATAAATAAGGCATACTCGTTATTGCATACTCACTGCAATTTCACCAAAGGATGTCCATTTTGCAAAGTCCAATTACCTTAGAAGCGCTTCATATTTTAGATGCGATTGATAGACGAGGCAGCTTTGCTGCGGCGGCAAATGAGCTAAGCCGTGCACCATCATCGCTGAGTTATCAGATCCAAAAATTGGAACAAGATTTAGATATCACTATTTTTGACCGTTCAGGGCATAAAGCGACGTTTACTGAAGCCGGCTTGCT
The DNA here is from genome assembly GCF_029478525.1 of Vibrio sp. 1151_11. Taxonomy (NCBI): domain Bacteria; kingdom Pseudomonadati; phylum Pseudomonadota; class Gammaproteobacteria; order Vibrionales; family Vibrionaceae; genus Vibrio; species Vibrio sp. 1151_11. The sequence continues at coordinate 89,459 of NZ_SHMN01000016.1, forward strand.
CATTCTTGAGCGGGGTAGAGCCATTTTATCGGCGACAGAAAAATTGGTGAATGACGCAACTTTGTTAGCGAATGGCTGGGAACTGGATTTGACGGTCGCATTTGACGGTATTATCCCTATTCATAATTTTTTCCCAATGGTTGAAGCGTTAGGTAATGTCAGTAAAACACGAATCCGTCTTCAAGAAGAAATTTTAGCGGGGTGTTGGGAGTCACTTTCAACCGATCGAGCCGATTTGCTGATTTGCCCACGTATCGATACGTTACCACAAGATGTAAAAGCAGAAACCATAGGAACTATGTCAATGGTTTGGGTAGCGGCCAGCTCGCATTACGTGCACAAACGAAGCGGTGCATTTGATGAAGAAGCAAGGCAAAAGTATCGAGTGATTGCGATTGCCGATACCGCGCGTGACCAGCCTGCAATGAGCGTGAATATTTTGCAAAAACAGCCGCGTCTGACGGTAACTAATTTCAGCGCAAAATGTGCCGCGTTAGTGGAAGGGTTAGGTATTGGCACATTACCTAAACAGATAGCAGAGCCACTGATCGCCTCAGGTAAACTGAAAGCAATCAGCGGATCTGAAGAAAAATCGATGCAGATCATTATGGCATGGCGGCGTAATAAAATGGGCGAAGCAAAGTCGTGGTGTGTGCAATACCTCAAGAAAAACTGGGTGCTAAGTTAAAATTTTGGGCGGATCGCAGTGATCAAATCTGATCGCTACGGCTTTATTCTGGTTTATTTAAGATCAAAACCATATCTGCCGTCCCATCTTCGAAATGCACTTCAATCTCAAAACCTAATTTTTGCGCTAGCGTCAACATGCCTCGGTTGGTTGGCATGGTCATGCCGGAAATTTGTAAGGTTCCTTTCAAGCGACAATAGTCGATGATTTTTTGCAGCAAGATTTTACCTAAACCTTTTCCTTTTAAATCCGAACGGATCAAGATGGCGAACTCAGCATCGCTATTCTCAGGGTTAATGAGTGCTCGTGAAACGCCAATAATACTCTCTTGATCATTGGTATGATCCACTGCGACAAAAGCCATTTCTCGGTCATAGTCAATTTGAGTAAAATTGGCTAAGGCTTCATGGTTAAACTCGCCGACATCCGAAAAAAAGCGTTTGTACAAATCTTCTTTTGATACGTTACGGATAAACTCTGCATGATGCGGCTCATCTTCGGGCAAGATTGGGCGTAAGGTAATGGCCGAGTTGTCCTTTAGGATCACACTTTCTTCAAACTCACTTGGATAGGGGCGGATAGCTAATCTACTTTGTCCGTCACCTTGGTAATCTTTTAGGACTAAGTTGGCATCCAATATGGTGAATTGATTGCCATTGGCTAAAACCGGGTGAATATCTAATTCATCTATTTGTGGACATTCAATAATCATCTGCGAGATACGAACTAAAAACTCAGATAACCCATCAATATTCATTGGCTCTGGTAGTTTTTGCAGCCGAATTTTCCCGCTGCGTATTGCTCTGACAATCAGATAACGAGCGAGCGTCATATTCAGTGGGGGTAGTGCGGCGGCGGCATCGATTGATTCATCCCATTCTGAACCACCTTGTCCCAGTAAAATGACCGGGCCAAAGGTTGTATCAGTAATCACTTTGATCCTGAGCTCTTCGCCGCCAGCGAGCTTTGCCATTGCCTGAACCAATAACCCATGAACATTAGCGGAAGGATACGAGATCTGCGTGCGATCCAATATCGCTTGTGCTGCGCTTGCCACTTCGTGGCGGTTGCGTAGATTGAGCATCACGCCTTGCACATCTGATTTATGCGTAATATCGGGCGAACGCAATTTCACCACGACTGGGTAACCAATTTGCTCGGCAATATGTACCGCTTCACTGGCATCAGAAGCTATCCAAGTTGGTAATACGTTAAAATTAAAATATTTAAATAACTTACCTATTTGGTGCGTATCAAGGTGACGGGTAGGGTGTATGCCTAGTTGCTCCGCTATCCATTGCTGCGCGCTGTGTATTTCTGATACATGGACGGGTTCTGCGGTTGTCGGCGTTTCCATTAGTTGTTTTTGATTTCGACGGTACTCGACTAAGTGCATGAATGCCACAACTGCACTTTCTGGCGTTCGATAGGTTGGGATGCCCGCTTGGGTAAATATTTGTCTAGCCGGGCGCGCGGTAAGTTCTCCTGACCAATTGGTTAGGATGTTAAAACGTTTATGGCGAGGGTGCGCTTTAATGGCGTCGACCACCGCTTGAGCGGTTTGTTCAGACTGCGCAATCGCAGATGGGCTGTGCATAATGAGAATGGCATCGGTTTTATCACTATCTAGCAGCACATTTAGTGTATTAACGTAGCGAGTATGATCCGCATCACCCACCATATCGACCGGATTACTGTGAGACCAACTTTTAGGCAGGCACTGATTTAGTTTTTGATAAGTAGACTCTTCAAGATCGGCAAGTTTTCCGCCTCGATCTAACAAGGTATCGACGGCCATAATAGCTGGCCCGCCACCATTGGTAATAATAGCAAGACGCTCACCTCGCAATGGAACGGAGTGAGTGAGTGTTTCAACAGCGGCAAAGAGTTCATGGGTATTATTCACCCGTAACATACCCGTGCGTTGAATTGCGGAGTCATAAATAATGTCGAGTGTATTGTCTCCACCAGTATGTGCTTGCGCCGCTTTACGTCCAGCAAGCGTTCTTCCTCCTTTTAATACTAAGATTCGCCGGTTACGTGACGCGGCACGCGCTGCCGACATAAAACGGCGAGCATCCTTAATCGTATCAACATAAAGCAAAATGGCTTGGGTGTGTCTATCCGTGCTCAGGCAATCAAGCAAGTCAGAGAAATCGATGTCGCTGGCATTACCAAGAGAAATAAATGCTGAAAATCCGATCTCTTTGTCATTTGCCCAATCTAAAATCGTGGTACAAACCGCTGCAGATTGTGAAATAAAGGCAATGTTACCTTTTAAGGCTGTGACAGGAGAAAACGAAGCGTTGAAATTTAACCAAGGTAGGATCAGCCCTAAGCTATTGGGACCCAAAATGCGCATTCCTGCCGATTTTGCAATTCTAGAACATTGGGCTTGGATTTCGACTCCTTGAGCATCTTCAGTATACATATCAGATGAAAGTACGATGACGGAGCTGATACCTTTATCTGCCAATTGCTTAAATAAGGTGACGTTGCGTGTTGCGTGCGTGCATAAAATCGCAATATCAGGGACGATAGGCAGAGATTCGATACTTTTGTAGGCCAATACGCCACAGACGGATGGATAATAAGGCGTGACAGGCATAATCGCACCATCGAAGCCTCCTTGAAGTAGGTTCTTCATCACAATATTGCCAGCACGAAGCGAGCGTACTGATGCACCAACAACCGCGATCGATTTTGGTTTCAGGAATGGATTTAAATTGTTCATGTTGATGAACCTTTCACTCACGAATTACCGTTAGCTTAGCGAACAAATGCTATCCTTGTTCACTATATTGGTTTGATTGTGATCATTACGTCGTGAGACAACTGCGACTTTGTGCCATAAATCACAGTACAAAGGTATATAATCACAAAGCGAGCTTGATTCTGAGCGTCGCTATCGGCATGATTTATAGTAATTTCTACTTAAGGCGTTGAACAATTCATGAAAAAAATCACAATTGTCGGTTTATCAGTGCTTCTGGCTGCCTGTGCATCTGATACATACATTACCGATGTCACCTCTGAAAGCCATCGTGAAGAGTACAAAGTTGCTCCGGTTCAGCAACCAGTAGTCGCTCAAGAAGGCATGGCTACTGGAATTTCTGAGAGCAATGTCGAAACGAATGTGGTGAAGATGTCTCCTAACGATACAGAGAAAAAAGTCGTTAAGATGAGCCCTCAAAGCAAAGCCGCAGTAGCGCTCATTCCACCGACAGCTAAACAGACGGCAATGAATCCGCGTTTTGGCTACACCATTCAGGTCGTTGCTGTTGGATCACAGAATAAAGTTGATCAGTTTGCCAGTAAACTGCCCAATTCTGACGGCCAACCTATTTGGGAAAATTATAAAGTAGTGAATGGAACCAAGTGGTACACCGTACTTTATGGTGACTACGCAACTCGTGCTGATGCTGTTGAAGCAATTAAAACACTGCCAACCGAGTTTCAAGCAATGAAACCTTTTGCCAAAAGTATTGATACCATCAAAAATTCGGAATTTCCGACACTCAATAAGTTGAACTGATTCTGGATTTTATCGCGAATAAATGATCAAAGGGGCTTATGCCCCTTTATTGCTTATAACTTAGCCTGTTACAACAGTAAAAAGGTTTTCCTTGGCTAAAACCGTGTAACTTCACACTGAATTGATTATCATGCTTTATAGTTTATTCGTCAGCAGCATGGACAGATTTTAATGACTCAAACAACAATCCTATTATTATGTGGTGGCGGTTCGTCAGAACATGAAGTTTCACTTGTGTCAGCCAACTATTTACAAGCACAACTTGAAAAAACAGAAGGTTTTCAAGTTATTCGCGTCGAAATGCGACCCGATGGTTGGTACAGTGAAAAGGGCGATCTGAGCTTCTTAGACACGAATGCTGCAACGTTGAATACCAATGGTGTTGCCGTCAATATCGATTTTGTGGTTCCTTGCATTCATGGTTATCCAGGGGAAACGGGCGACATTCAATCGATGCTCGAGCTGGCTGGCATCCCATATTTAGGTTGTGGTCCAGAAGCCAGTGCTAACAGTTTTAATAAAATTACATCTAAGCTTTGGTACGATGCGCTGGGTATTCCTAATACACCTTATCTTTTTCTTTCAGAAAATAATGCACAAGCGCATCAGCAGTGTAATCAGGCTCTGGAAAAATGGGGAAGTGTGTTTATTAAAGCGGCGAGACAAGGCTCATCTGTTGGTTGTTACAAAGTCACCGAGGTTTCCCAGCTCAACAGCGCAATCGATGCGGCTTTTAGCTACTCGGAACAAGTTCTGGTTGAAAAAGCAGTGAAACCTAGGGAATTAGAAGTTGCCGCTTATCAGCTTGATGGTGTTTTATATCTTTCTAAGCCGGGTGAGATCATCGCACCAGAAGACGCATTTTATACTTATGAAGAAAAATACAGTGCGACTAGCCATTCGATGACTGAAGTGCAAGCTCAGAATTTAACCAGAGATCAATTAGAAATGATAAGTGATTGTGCTGCTAGGGTTTTTACCCACATGAAGCTTAGGCACCTTGCACGTATTGATTTCTTTTTAACCCCAGAGGGAAACATTTATCTTAATGAAGTTAACACCTTCCCAGGCATGACTCCCATTTCAATGTTTCCTAAAATGTTAGAGCATAATGGGCATAGGTTTCATGAATTTCTAGCCAATTGCGTGACAACGTCACTCAATCAAAAGGTTTAATGACCTTAAATTTCATCTGTTCACTTTCTGCAATGTCGAGCTTTCCAATGTATTGAGCTGGCATTGCAGGGCTTAACCATCGTCCAAATTGCTGAATATCTTGAGTTTTATAACCTTGTTTCGCCAGTTCTTGAGCCGCACCAACACGGGTTGATTGGCCTGAAAACCTCAATTCAAATATGCCTAAGCGTTGCCCTGCATGACGTAAGATACGGAAAATAGACGCATCATTTAAAGATCTATTTGAAATATTGCCATGGCGATCGATTGAACAAAACACAATGTTCGACTCTTTATTGAGTAATTGTAGCCACTTTTTAAGTGCAAGAGAGGCCGATTCAGAAAGATAATAATCGACATTTCCCACGATGATCTTCATTTGCCCATCCACAGTTAAGGCTTGGCCTATACTTAGTTTTTTAAGCTCACTTCGTTTCAAAGCACACTCAAACATCACATAGTAGATGGCAAGATCGCGGATATCCTTTTTGTGAGATGAATGAATAAGTTGTATATCTAGTGCTAATAAATGTTTTTTCGTTAACGGTGTCGCTTGCTTAGCATCATCACCTTTCTCTCCTTTAAGACGAAACAAAGAAAGTTGAGTGAGTCGGTTTTGCGTGGGGTCTTTCATCGAAAGTAGGTGATGGATGATACCAATGGTGACCATGTAACGCCTGATAGTCGCGTATTTTCTCACACGAGCTTCCGTTTCGATAAATTGCCTAACAGCTGTTGTTGAGCCAGGAAGAGGAGTAACACATCTTATTTTGCAAAATGTAACAAAATGATTCCAATCTTTAGTCATGGCCAAAGCGGAGTTCTTCGAATATTGCCAATGTGTCAAATGTTGAAATTGTTCAAAGCAAACTGTGTCGGAAAATTCGGTAACCTTTTGTTTTAAAATCATAGGATCTGTGATGAGAGGGATGTTTTTTTTCATCTTGATGCACTATAACAATATGGTTTATCGATAAATATACTTGATAACGGTGAAGATACAATTATTATTTAACTAACCTATAATTAAAAAGACCAATAACATATGGCTATAGCGACGTATCGAGGATTTACCCTTACATCTGCGCCTAACTCTACAGATATATGGCAAGTTAAGATCAAAAACCATGTTTTGACTGGTAACCTTGCGGCAGTTAAAAAAAGCATAGACTGGTGGTGTGATACTGCCTCTATCATTGATCCTAGAGAGTTCAGTGCGGTAGGTAAGAAGAGAGAAGCTCCAAATGGTAAACAAGAGCAATTTGGCGGCTTTACACTGAAGAATGATACAGGTGAGCTCAATGGGTGGTATTGCTTTTTCAATGGTCGCTTAATCAAAGGTTCAAAAGTGGCTATTCAAAAACATATCGAAGCTTATTTGCTTGCAAAACAGAAAGCAGAACAATTAAAGAAGTAAATGATTTATGACACTTGTATATTCTACGGATTTAGGCCGTATCAAAGCTGAGCCTGAAGTTATAGAACGCCCTAAAGGAGATGGAGTGGTTAGAATCCATCGTCAAACAAAAGGGCGAAAAGGGAAAGGCGTGAGTATCGTGACCGGCTTGGATTTAGATGATACTGCACTAAAGCTATTCGCGGCAGAAATCAAGAAAAGTTGTGGGTGTGGTGGCTCAGTAAAAGATGGTGAAATAGAGATCCAGGGTGATGCTCGAGACAAAATTAAAGCTTATTTAGAAAAGAAAGGTTTCATAGTTAAACTAGCCGGAAATTAACGTATTAATAACTAGAATGAAATCTCCGATTATCAGACTAGTTATTAGGTATTTTATGGTAAATACTGATTATGTTTAATGGCTACATCCCTAGAAAGCGCATAAAGGCATGGGGCTTTCATTTTGTCATTATTTATTGAACATAAGATATATAATGCGCACTTTAGTATTATTAAATTGAAGTAGAAGCAAAAATGATCCGCACCACCAGTTTTGGACACCTAATTAAGTGAGTACAATCACTAATGAGGTGAACCATGACAAACAAGAAAAAACGTATTCTCCATTCTGCTGAATTTAAAGCAGAAGCACTGAAGCTAG